>CACZRA010000339.1 GCA_902783395.1 uncultured Lachnospiraceae bacterium | reverse complement strand
CCTTGAAGGCTATGATACACAATGGACGATCCTTCCGCAGAACAACCTCAACAATATCATATACGTCAATCTTCCCGCTGGAGATTATATTTTCCATCTTGCTATTTTTGACAGCGCGGGTGAGCGTGTCCTTGAGGATCGTAAGTTTGAGATAGAGAAAACAGGCGAACTGTATGAAAAGCCTTACTTTTATTTCTATATGCTCATACTTCTCTCGCTGATAATCGTATGGTTTACCTGGCTCGTGGTGCAGAGACAGCTTAACCAGCAGCAGATCAAGCTGAACATGGCAAATGAGACAGTAATGGCCATAGCAAACGCAGTCGACGCCAAGGACGTCAGGACACACCAGCATTCACTCCGGGTAGCGGAATATTCGGAGATGATCGCAAGGGAAATGAACTGTTTCAAATGGTGGAGGAGGAACAAAGAGCTGTCCAGTCTCAGAAAGGCCGCGCAGCTTCATGATATCGGCAAGATAGGTGTTCCGGACAGCGTGCTTAATAAGGTGGGACGGCTGACTGATGAAGAATACGCACAGATGAAATCCCATGTAGACAGGGGATCTGAGATCCTGAAGGATTTCACCCTTGTGGAGCATGCCACGGACGGAACCAGATACCATCATGAGCGCTATGACGGAAAAGGCTATCCGGAGGGCCTTAAGGGTGAAGAGATCCCGCTATACGGCCGTATCATAGGTGTGGCCGATGCCTTTGACGCAATGACCTCCAACCGTGTCTACCGCAATCACATGGACACCGACTATGTAATGAATGAAATGCAGCGCGGAAGGGGCACACAGTTCGATCCGAATGTACTGGATGCATTTTTCAGGCTGATCGATAAGGGAGTGATCGATCTTGATGAGCTCTATGCCCAGAAGCGGGCAGAGATCCAGAAGGCGGATCAGGAGGCGCAGGAGGAGCTTGCGCGCCGCGTTGAGGAAGATAAGAAGATCCAGGCCGCTCAGATGAAAAATGAGGAAAAAGAGCAGGATCCGGAGAAGAAGGGAGGAGATGAGGTATGAAGCGGGTATATACAGCAACCGTACTGACATGTCTTGTCATACTGGCAGTCCTGATCTGCGGCTTCCGGCTTATGAATCTTTCCGGCACTAAAGATCACCTGACGGTAGGTTTCATCTACGACAATGATGAAAGCACGCCTTACACATATAATTTCTCGCTCGCAAAGGATGCTTTGGAAAAGAAATACGGAGAACGGGTGGATATCCATACGCGCAGCAACGTACTTGATGATGAGATGGAGGAACCGCTCAGGGAGCTTGCGGAAAAAGGCTGTGATATCATTTTCTTTAACGGATACAGCGAGCTCGTTATGAAGCTCGCTCCGGAATACCCTGATATACAGTTCTGCCAGACCTCCTATATGGACATGAGCGGAAAGAGCGTACCGGCCAATTACCATACCTTCAAAGGCGAAGCCTATCAGGGCAGATTCGTCAGCGGGATAGCCGCCGGCGTGAAAATAAGACAGATGATCCTTGAGGGCACTATCTCTGAAGATGAAGCGGTCGTTGGCTTTGTAGCGGCTTTTCCCACATCGGAGGTAATCTCAGGCTACACCGCCTTTCTTATGGGAGTACGCTCGGTGGTTTCCAGTGCTGTCATGCGTGTTTATTATACTGAAACCTGGAGCAGCTATGCTCTGGAAAAGAGTGCGGCCAAGCAGATGATAGACGAGGGATGCGTAGTCATTTCCCAGCATACCGACACCATCGGTCCTGCGATAGCCTGCGAGGAGGCTTCGGAGAACAAAGAGGTATATTTTGTCGGGTATAACCAGAGTATGTCGGAGGTCGCTCCCGGGACGTCTCTTATAACATCAAGGATATGCTGGGATCCGTATGTACTCTCGGCTGTTGAGGCGGTCATGAAAAATAAGAGCATCGAGTCTGTTGTTTCCGGAAAAATCCACGGCACGGACGTATCGGCAGGATTTGAAAGCGGCTGGGTAGATATGGACGATCTGAACCTTCAGGTTGCAGCGGCCGGAACGCAGGAAGCCATGGACAAAGCCATTGACCAGTTCAAGCGCGGAGAGGTGGATTTTGTCTTCAAGGGAAATTATACCGGCGTAAATCCTGATGATCCTTCAGATACCTGCGATCTTCGTAATGGTTATATAGAGAATGAGAATACATCTTATCCGTTATTTCACTATATCCTTTCGGATGTGATAACGATCGAGGAGTAACGAAGAAGGATTTCAGGGAACCGTAAACATTCATTCTGACATGATCGGGGGATAATTAAAGCTATGCTAAGGGACTTTTACGAAAAATATTATTATGACCAGAACTACAACTGCGCGGAAACCATGATCAGGGCGGCAAACGAGTATTATGACCTTAAGCTTCACGACAGAGATATGATAATGCTCGGAGGCTATGGTGCCGGGATACAGACAGGAAACACCTGCGGGGCGATACTGGCAGCCGTTTCTGTTCTGTCCATGAGATACATTGAAAGAAATGCGCATGACAGCAAGGATATCAAGCCTGTCACAACTGCCCTCATCCGCAGGTTTAATGAAAAATACGGCTCGACGCTGTGCAAGGATATCAAACCCCAGTCCTTCAATCCGGAATACAGGTGCAAAAAGACGATAGAGACTGCCTGCGACATACTTGAATCAGTCATTGAGGATTATGAAAAAGGGAAAGACTGACATATTTCTTTTGAAGGTGAACTACCCTGTGAATGATCAGAGCACTTTGCGTGATGCAGGGTGCTTTATCTTTAGCCTGGCGTCAAAAAAGTGATAGATGAGCTCTGAAATGATATAATCAGTTATTATTTTTCACAATTCAGGATGGAGAAAATGAAAGAGAAAAACGTAGTTATCAATGACAAGCTTGGAGGCGCCGGTTCTCTCCCGATAAAGTATGTACGGGAATCCTTAAGGGAGACTGATAATCCGATTATAAAATTCTTACGGACTTATCTTGGACAGATCCTAATGGCCTGTGTCACATTCTATCTGGTTAAAAGGATTATTGTGAAAAAAATAAAAGGTATACTGACCCCGGTGCTTATCGGGGGAGGTATCATCGGTGAGGATAAAAGCCTTGCATTAGCCTGCTCTTTGGAAATCATTACGCTGGCAGCTTTTCTTCTTTATATGAAATTTGCCGAAGGCAGAAGTTTTGATGCTATGGGATTCATCAAAAAAGACATTCTTAAGAATTGCCTGCTTGGTCTTTTGGCGGGATTCGGGCTGTTTTCCGTTACTATGCTCATTTCCGTTTTTGTAACAGGCGGACATATTGAATGGTCGGGCAGTATAGCACCCTGGTATTTTTTTGTCGCACTGTTTTGCTTTATAATCCAGAGTTCGGCAGAGGAGGTCAATGGCAGAAGCTACATTTTCCTGTCCACAGCGCGTAAGCATCCCGACTGGGCGTCGGCACTGATATCAGGTTTGTTCTTCGGAGGCATTCACCTTGCAAATAAAGGTGTGACAGCGCTTTCTACCATAAATACAGCCTTGGCAGGTATTATCTTCTGTCTGCTGGTGATCCTCCTGGATAATCTTTGGTTTGTATGTGCGATGCATGCCGGATGGAATTTCGCACAGGGTAATATATATGGTTTGGTAGTATCGGGACTTGATGCCGGCAACAGTCTTTTTAATGCAACCGTTGAATCGGAAAATGAGCTTTTAAGCGGTGGTGCATATGGGGTGGAATCAAATCTCGTTACGACAGTTCTATTCATCATATTGATCGCTGTTTTGGTCATCCTGCTTAAGAAAAAAGCGAAGAATCGAAATAAGACTTAAAGGGGGAGGATTGACCTAATGTTTTGGATACACTGACAGGCGCCGATAAACGGCGCTATTATATTATCATTCCTCCCT
>CACZRA010000338.1 GCA_902783395.1 uncultured Lachnospiraceae bacterium | reverse complement strand
ATATATTATAATGCCGAACAAGTGTTCTGCTGTCAACCATGAATGAGAAAATAGCCAAATCTTTTATTTCAACACCATAATATAACGTGATACAAACGTCAAAAGTCCAATTATTATTTGATGAAAGTACTCATCTGCGGGTTCCTGCCGGAGAGCTGGCATACTTCCCATTCCGCCTTCTTATGCCCCGGCGCCTCCACGGTTATCGTTTCTATCGGCATTCCTTCGGGGACGGTCACTTCAAATACAGCAGCCCTGCCTCTTTCAGCTTCTTCTTTGTCCGACCGGATGCTGATCGCAGAGTCATCAAAGAGCGGTACTACTGCAACCTTATCAAGCGCGCCATTCTCAATGGTAACAGGATCCGGCATCCTGCCGCATATCTTCTCGGGAGGATCCACGATAATAAGAGCCGAAGCATCTCCTGCCATTTCCTTGAGACGCCTCCACTGTACATTGCCTCCGAGCATATATTCAAAATATGCCCATACTGCACCGTCACAAGGCTCATACTCGAACTCTTCGGTAAATTCCTTTTCCCGTCCGATCTCATCGACTATCCAGCACTTTGCAGCAATCGTATTCTTATCCTTGAATGAGAGTTCATACAGTTCTCCGTCCTGAATGCGGCCGATATGATGTCCCCAGATATCATAAATATCGTTATACTGCTGATAAACAGCGGTTGAAAGATCATCCCCCTGCCATATGAGATTTGCCCCGTCTATCTGATATTCAAAATAATCAATAAGCCCGTCGGGAATGTTGTAAAACAGATAAGTGCCGATGTTTGGATTTACGTGGCAGTCGAGTATGATCCAGTCTCCGACACGTTTTGCATCCATGATCGCGGTTGCGGCAGGAGCAAATGACGTTATATCTATCTCGTAACCGTCAATGATAAAGGTCGTGTCCTTGTATGAAAAATCAGGCTCGATATCATCCATGTAATATGAACTGTACATAACAATATCAATATCACGGAGTTTATCTACATTACCTTTATCATCAACAGTAACTTCGCACATCATGAGAGGGAACCCGGAGTTCCAGTCATGTGTATTCACAAGCCCGCTTAAATCTGTGTCATCTGTTATGCCATAATGAGTGATCCCGATATTGTCCGTTTCATTAAAGTAACCGCCCAGGTACTTCCAGTCCGTATACTCCTCCACTGTCTCATACTCGTGGTCAGCCATGGGCTGCAGCCATACACCTTCCTCATCAGTCTCCCATGCCCAGGCATAGAAAGTGTCCTCCTCTTCAGGATCTGCGGGATTCCGGGTATTATTACCGCGGAAGAACAGCCAGTCATACAGCCAGTCCCCGTACTGATCATAATTCTCTTCTGTGTTGAAAATATACATGGAAACAACGGAATCTCCATTACCGATCTCCTTCAGGTACAGATAATCCTTATCACCGAATGTTCCTACATGAAATATTCCGCCTGTGCCTTCATCGCCGTACAGCTCCGTTCCCTCCGGGAGCAGATCTTTGCAGTCTTCAAGCTTCATGCTGAAGCTGTCGGGTTCCTCACCCTTTTCAGACCGGCTGTACTCAAATGACAGAGTCCCCGTGCCCGAAGCCTTATCGGAAAGCCTAGTGAACTCAAATGAACCGTCCTTATCTATCTTAAGAGTTCCGTAATCCTTACGCGTTCCCCTGTCTAAGAGCGTCCAATCCCCGGCAAGATATGAAATGATCCCCTGCTCCGAAGTCAGATCAACCGTTGTATCTGTTTTCTCATCCGGCTCCTTCGATCCGGATTTTTTGTCGTTCCCGCTGTCGTCTTCTTCCCCGCCTGATTTCTCTTCAGCATTTTCTGATTTGTCTTTGGAACTGTCATCGGAAGTCCCGGCGTTTTTTACACAGCCCGCAAAAACCATGGCGCTCATAAGACAGATAAAAGATAATGCAAGTATTCTTTTCTTCATAAATCCATTTTCTCCGTTTTCAGTTCTTCGAGAAGCATATCCTGCTTCTCTTCAACCATCGGCTCTGATGCAAAATATTATAACTCAGAAAATAACCGCCAAACAACCAAAGCTCTGCTCGTGTTTTTTCCTGAATAGTAACCCTGATTGACCAAAAGCATAAATAGTATAAAATAATACAAACGTCAAAAGTCCAACAAAGCAATTCGTTGTATCTAAACCGTGATTCAGTACTTTTAAAGGGAATCATGGTCTTTAGCGAAAGGAAAAACTATGTACAGGATTGAACGATTCGATAAAAATGCTGACTGCAGGACACTGGAGCTTTCGCCTGATCTTTTTCATGAGGCCTTACGGACCCCACCAGAAAGCCTGGCCAGATTTCATGTAGATAACAAAAACGGCGAGGATTTCGATATAGTTTATTACGATAACAATGATGACATAGAACCCATAGACACTTACCCGAAATATCAGAAGCCTCCCTTTATGGCAAGGTATCATATTTATGATGAAAATGACACGGAGACTTTATGGATTGGTTTCTTTGACGGCGTAAGTAATATGGTATTTGAAGAGTTGAATGAGTATACCATTGTACTGACGAAATTAGTGCTGCAGCACACCGGCATTGATGTCTGGTGCGATGATAAAAGGATCCTTTATTTCATGCCCCGGCATGAAAGGCTTCATGTGTCCGGACAGCTTCCCACGGACCTCGACAGGGAGTCCCTTCTTTACATCCAAAAGAAGCTCGGCTCGGGGATAGAAGACGGAAGATTCAGGACCCTGAGCAGCACTTATGCATTTCATAACGTATTCCTGCTGCAGTGGTTACTGGAAGGCAGAGATTTTTCAAAGTATAAGTTCATCACGGTCGACATTGATGACTGGGGCGGGATCGGAGCAATACTATCGTACTATGTGCGGTACAGGATCGGTTTCGCAAGATTCGGTCTTAAATTCGTTCATGAAGACAACGGTTACCTCGGAAAGTTCAGGGAAGAAGAACTTAAGAGGTTTTTTGTGCTCGATCTTCATGATGAAGAAGCAAAAGATGATAATACCCTTGTCGTACCGAGCTTTATGGTTCTGTCAAAGACCAAGTTCTTAAAGGGAATAAAGCATCCGGTAGATGAATCGATAATTACCCCGGAATTCAAAGCCGAAATGGATGAGTATTATGACGGGGTATTCGGGGACCGGAAGGTGCTCGGGGTCATGATACGGGGTACGGATTATGTATCGGCAGGCCTTACCGGGGACAGGGTGATGGCTTCGCCGCGGCAGATGGCACCTCTTATACATGAATGGATAAAAGAATACGGATTTGAGCGTGTATTTCTTGCGACTGAGGATGAAGATGCGCTTGAATACATGCACCATGAGTTTGGTCATATGCTGGACGCCCTGGCGCAGGAGCGTCTGAAGCTGTCGGATCTGCGTGAGAATGAGGTTATTTCCGAATATGAGAAAGAACATGCTGACGGCATGTATGAAGAGAAGCTTGAGGATACCACGATCAATTATTTCTATGCGCTTTACATGCTTTCAAGGTGTGACAGTTTCATCTGTTCAGGCCGGTGCAACGGTTGGGATATAGTAATGTCACTTAACAACGGAAGATTTGCCAACTGCTATAAGTTTGCCGTAGGAATCGACAAAATCCGATCAGGGAGCCCATTATAGAACACCCCACTGATCGGATGTTAATCGGGAATCAAAACATAAATACGGAAGGAGATATAAAAAAAACGGGGTCGTGATTAAAAATCACTTCCCCGAGAATATATTTATTTCATCAGCGGCCGCCATCACCATGGTCTCCGCCGCCATGGCCGTTGTCATCATGTCTGTTGTCATCATGAGCGCCTTCATCGGGAGGAGCTCCGCCGTTTCCCGCATCCGAAGGTGTACCAGGCTCGTCCGGAGGAGGGCTGTCAGAGGGCTTTCCCATATCATCGGGCGGAGTGCTGCCGGAAGAAGCAGGCGCATCATCAGGCTTTTCGATGCCATTGCCGTTACCGCCGGTGTCCCCGGGACCTTTATTGTCCCCTGATTTTCCGGATCCTTTCTGTTCATTGGATATTCCGGGATCCGAATGCCTTCCATCATCAATATGTTTGTTTTCTTCAGGTTCGTTCACTCCGGTCCCGCCATCGTTTGAGGCAGGCTTCTCAACGCCGGGGGCATTTGTATTATTCCCCTGATTGATATTTTTATCGCTATCCGTGCTGCCAGAGCGTTCATCCGGTTTGTTTTGCGAACCCTCGGCGGTATTTTGAGGATGGATATTTGACTCAGTTCCCGTGTTATCCGGATCATGCATCTTCTCAACCGTGTCTTCGGGAACCGGCGTATCATCCGGTATGTTTTCCTTTATTTCTTCCCTCTTATGATCCATTTGATCCGAAAGATGCCTGTTGTTCTTTTTTAACCCGCCTACTTTTATCGAGATATCCGGTCTGCTGCCGTTTTCATCCGGACGGAAAATTTCATTTTCAAAGCGCGCTGTTGTGGCATCGATGGCATCGTTTATCTTCATGCCTCTTATTTCTTTTGAGAAACCGGATATCTCTTTCCTGAAATCCTCATCCTCTCCATCCGCTGCATCGGCTCCTACCACCCGGTCATACAGATTCAGCCTGTATTCCACGGAATATGCGCCGTCAAGGGTTACCGTGCTGACGGGAGCCGCATAGGAAGTCACACCTCCGCCGATCACTGCTACGGCAAGGATTGCGGCAGCCGTCCGCATTATAGCGGAATGACGCTTTGACGGGATTACTTCATCGCGTTTCATTTCAAACTCGGTAAGGAAAAGCACCTGACCGACCTTGTAGTCCTTATTCTTTACAGCGTGTACTATGCCGTTATCATCAAGCAGCGCGGCCTTATTTTCTTTTATTTCAAGAACGACGCATTTCATTCTGTGGCTCCTTTTTTGAAAGGAATGTATTCCGCTATGGCCGGATAATCGCCCGCCAGTATCAGCGATGCGCTTATCAGGTATTTCCTGTGCCTGTCAATAAGCTTTCTTGAGACCTTCTGCCGTTCGAGTATCTTTTTTATAGGGAGGGTCTTGCTTTTTATCAGTTCTTCGATGAGAGGCGGCGGGGTGAATATGGCCTTAAGCACCAGAGAGCAGGCATTCCTTGATTTTTTCGCTTTGGGCGAGCATTCTGCAAGATCAAAAAAGCTTATGCCATATGCTTCCAGCTTTTCGCCGAGTGCGTCTATTTCATACCTCAAAGCATTGTCAACATATGTGGCAGTTTTCAGGCTGATATCGTTTTGAAGGGTTATGGCCGGATCATCCTCATCTGCCTCCCCGCCGAAAATCTCCGGGCTTACAGTGATCTCGTTTTCCCCGGGTTTTTTATTTTTCCTGTAAAGATCTGTTTCCCTGCTTTTGATCACAAACGCGGCGTAGGACCAGAAGTCCCCTCTGGTCCTGTCGTAGTTTTTTACCGCTTCTGAAACTGCCATGAGAGCAACAGAATACTCATCATCACTTTCGGTGATGCTTTTATTCAGCACCTTCCCTGTCAGCCTCAGGATATGCTGCTGTTCTTCTTTGAGGAAACGGTCCAGACTGTCAGTATCCTTTGCAGCCAGGAGCGCCCTCTCATTTTCCGCGTCGGTGGTTCTCTTTTCCATGTATTACCCGAACAGATCCATGATCCAGTTCTTAAACTT
>CACZRA010000337.1 GCA_902783395.1 uncultured Lachnospiraceae bacterium | reverse complement strand
TCACAATGCGTTGTGCCCCGCACAAGGAGCATTGTGACTTTATGACCCTCAAACACACGAGCAAGCAGCGTGGCCACGCGGATTGCGAGTGTGCGTGTTGCATAACACAGCTATGCATAATGATGTAATACCGTTCTAATAGTAGTATAATATAGTTTACATAACACATAAATATCACAAGGATATTTAGTTCGGGATCACGAGCTCCTCATAAGCAAGCTCAACGCTCTCGATGGCCACATCCGAGTTCTTAGCGTCAAGATCCGGTGCGTTATACTTCGCAACCCATGCATTGGTAAGAGTCCATGTCCTTGTTCCCGACGGAGATGTCACCGTCTGCTGCGGAGCTCCCGGGTTGATATCAATAAGTTCAATAGTAACGTCATACCTGGGCATCTGCCCTCTGGTCTCACTCACGCACTCCTGGATCCAGGTCTTGAAAGCGCTTTCGATTATGTACCCCATTCTGAGGGTCACGTTGCCGTGCTTTACAAGTCCGGGTATCTTTACAGGTGCCAAAGACCCTGAGTTACCCTGCCTGAACTCGATAACATCCACCGAGCTCTCTACACCCGTCACCTCACTGAAGGCCGCAGTTCCCGCGATCTGGGAAACGGTGACGAGGAAGTTCATCTTTGTCAACGGATAATATGAGCCTTTTCCGTTATCATAAGTATTAGCTGGCATAATTTATCATCTTCCTTTCTTTAGTAATCAGCCTTCTTCTCCGCCGCCCGCTTCTGCCGTGAACTGAGTCACACGGAAGATAACGAACTCTGCCGGCCTCGAAGGTGCTATGCCTATGTTGCATATCAGTCTGCCGTTCATGATATCGTCCCTCGACATCGTCGAAGGTCCGATCTCTACGAAATAGCTTGTCGCCGGTGAATCACCTGCGAGCATTCCGTTTCTCCACAGACCGTCAAGGAAGCCTGATATAGACAGCTCCACTCTCTGCCAAAGTGTCGCATCATTAGGCTCAAATACAACCCAGTTGGTATTTGCCTTAATGCTCTCCTCCACATAGATGAAGAGCCTGCGGACGTTGACATATTTAAATGATGCATTTGACGAAGCGGTACGCGCGCCCCATACGCGGATACCCTGGCCGGGCAGTGCGCGGATAAGGTTGATTCCCTCGGGGTTGAGCATATCCTGCTCGTCCTTTGTGTAATTCGTCTTAAGTCCGGTACAGAAGACTACCTCGTTTGCAGGTGCCTTGTGCACGCCCCTTGTCTGGTCGGTCCTGGAATAAACGCCCATTACCGCGCCTGACGGAGGAATGAAGTCGGACTTGTTTGCAGACCTGTCGAAAACCTCGATCCAGGGATGATACATGGCAGCATAGGTGCTGTCTATCATTCCCCTGTAATTGATAAGGTCTGCCGTCTTGTAAAGATCGCCGGGCATGTCTATTACCGCGAAGCGGCTCTTTAAGTTCTCACAGTGTCCTACAAGTGAAACTATGACCTCCGGCATTGTGATACCGGGTACGGCCAGCATGCTCACGTTGTTGTTCTCGATGAAGGACTGCAGTCCGGTGCGCTTTCCGGGTCCGTTGTCCTCACCGATAAAGGTTCCTGCGTTCACCTTTGATACAGAGCCGTCAGAGCCTCCCTCAAGGAAGAATGCTCCGCTCTCTACGCCCTTGCCAAGGATCTCTTCTACAGGGTTTCCGGCCTTTTCCATAGGCTTTACGCCGATATCGATAAGCTCTGAATTTGCAAGCCTTGATCCTATATACTTGGGAGATGCGATATTGAAGCTGAGCTCCTGATATCTCTCTGCGTCATCTCCGTAACGTACGCCGAGATCGAAGGTCACAAGATAAAGCAGAGCCTTCGGGATGATACCGTCATCCACAGCCTCCTTGGGAAGCTCATCCGTGAAGGTTATGATACGGTCCATTATGGTTTTAATAGTCGTATATTTGCCCTCAAACTCAACGATGTCTCCCTCTCTGAAGCCGTCCGTGCTCTTTGCCTTGTAGCCGGTTTCCGTCTTTTCGAGCAGCTGGAGCTTCTGCTTTTTAACAGTGTTTAAGGTAACCTGTACCTTGTCGCCCCATACGCCCGGGTTCTTGGCAGTCACGGTAAGGATACCCTTCTCGGCGCTTGATGCCTTTGCGTCCTTGGGAGCAACCCTCATGACGAAGCACCTTGTCCCGCCGTTTGCGAAGAACTGCTCTACGCTGTTTGCAAGGAATCTGTACTCACCGTAAGCGAACTCACTTAAGAATCCGCCGAACTGCTGCTTGAATGCCTTAAAATTGGGAACGAACTGAGGAGGTCCGACGACCGGTCCCTTTTCGGCAAGGCCTACGAAGCCCGCCGTGCTCGTTCCTACTCCTTCTATGCTTCGTGGGGAATTGTCATATTCCTCTACGTATACACCTGGTGAAAAATATTCTGCCATCTTAATATCTTTCCTTTCTTTTTTTGTTGGTTCAGTTAGCGTTTACCTTTGACTGTCCCGGAAGCGTGATGCTTATATTGCCCGCGTAGGAACACATTATCTTGCAGTCCTGTGTAAGGCAGGGCTTTCCGCCTATAAGGACCTTTGGCTTTGTGGGTATCCATGTACCCGCAGGAGCCGGTATACAGGGCTGTGGTGTGAGTACACCCAGCGCCGCTGCTGTTGCCGCCGCAACCTGGGGGTTAGCCATAGAGGTACACATTCCGAACGGTCCGAGATTGGTCATGGGTGCCGCGTCCTGTATCGTGCCTGCGGGTTTCCCCTCGCACAGTACAGTGCTCTGCGACGTGACCTTCAACGGCGCCGGTGCCGTACCGAAACTGCATAACAGATTTGCTCCTACTGCTGTAAGCAAGCTCACTTTACTTCCTCCTCTTTGTTGAACTCAATCTCTGAAAAAATAACCTCATCTTCCAGCTCGAAACGCACCATGTATCTGACTCCCGTTCCCGAGTCACGTACTCTTAAAAGATAATTTCCGTTCTCGTCAACGGATCCGAATATCACGCGCATAACGGCAAGATTAGAGACCTGCTCTTCCTTGATAGGCTCCTTAAGTTTGACAGACTGAGAGGTATAAGCTTTCTCAACCTCGATTTTTTCGTAACTTTTTTTGTCTGAGTGCAATAAGCCGTAATACCTGTCTTCCAGGCTTACGCGGCCGCCTGAACCGATAAACACCGAAAGGGCGTTTGTCTTTGCGCTGAAGCTGTTTGCAAAACAGACCGGCCGTCCAAGGCATACCGCCTCAATTGTCTTAAGAAAAGGAAGAGTACCCGAGTAGCTCAGCACTTGTTCTCCCTTCGACATGCTCTCAGATGGCATCAGGAACACATCGCATTCCGGAAGCCTTTCGTCCAACTCTTCATAACGTACCTCTTTCTTATATACCTCATACCCGAATACTTCTATCTGCATGAGAAAATCTTCCCTGCCGGTATTGATGAATATATAAGTCCCGGGGTTTCTGGGCTCCGGTCTGACGGGAATGCCGTCTCTCTTGAAAACAATGTTGCGTTCTTCTACGTACGCTCCCGTAGTCGTGTCGATTATCCGTATCAAAAGATCTAATCTTGACCTGAACACGGAAGCTTCCATTATTTTTCCTCCTTTCTTTTCGTAAAAGATCTTTGGTCCCGGTACTGCTTAGACAGTATCCAAAACCTGTTTGTTCGACGATCAGTCCTCTGATGAGATCTAATCGTCTCCCGGTATCTGCAGCCCGAATTTTGCGTCCACAACACGAGGCGTCTCAATGATATCGCCGCTTGAAAGGTATACGGGCGCCGCCTTGTAGAACAGGCTGATCTGATAAGG
>CACZRA010000336.1 GCA_902783395.1 uncultured Lachnospiraceae bacterium | reverse complement strand
GATCTGTGCATCCCTGACACCCTCAGTCACGAAGGATATCCCGTCTGCTGTCCCCATGAGCGAAGTAACGTTCGTTCCGGGTACCGATTCATAAACCAGCACTCCGTCACGCTCGAGTCTTGTGATCTCATTATAGGTCTTTACCTTATATGAGCTTCCGTCGCTTTTGAAATCATCCTGCTTTGTCTTTTCAGGCAGCGTATAATCCCCGAATGTAAGGGATCCGTCTGCCTCCTTCCTTATAAGATCAGCCATTTTTTCCTCCTGTGCAGCTCAGCCCTTCTTTTGTCTCTGTTTAAATATTATTTTGTTATTACCGTCAACAGCCACACTTACACTGTCTCCGTTCTTCACCCGTCCCGTGAGTATCTCCTCCGCAAGAGGATCTTCTATATCACTTTGTATCATACGCCTCAGGGGTCTGGCGCCGTATTTCTTATCGGCTCCCTTCTTAACGATATAAGCTTTTGCCTTAGGCGTTATCCTCACCTTTATATCAAGCTCCGATGAAGCTCTTTCGATAAATCTCCCCGACAGAAGATCCACGATCTCCTCCATGTTTTTATTATCCAGCTGCCTGAACACAATGATATCATCGATACGGTTGATAAACTCCGGCTTGAATATCCGCTTCACCTCGTCCATGACATCGCTTTTCATCTTCTTGTAATCCTGTTCGGCATCATCCGCAGCTCCGAAGCCGAGCTTCTTGGGCTCCACTATCTTCTGCGCTCCGGCGTTCGAGGTCATTATTATCACCGTATTGGAAAAGCTGACTCTGCGCCCCTTGGAATCGGTGATCCTCCCGTCATCAAGCACCTGAAGCAGTACATTGAAAACATCCGGATGAGCCTTCTCTATCTCGTCAAAGAGGACTACCGAATACGGATGTCTCCTTACCTTTTCCGAAAGTTGTCCCCCTTCATCAAAGCCCACATATCCAGGCGGGGAGCCTATCATCTTGGATACCGAGTGTGATTCCATGAATTCAGACATATCGACCCTGATAAGAGCATCCTCGCTCCCGAAAAGAGCCTCGGCCAGCGCCTTTGAAAGCTCCGTTTTTCCAACCCCGGTAGGTCCGAGGAATAAAAAGCTTCCTACAGGCCTTACCGGATCCTTCAGTCCGACCCTGCCCCTTTTTATTGCCTTTGCCACGGTGCTTACCGCCTCATCCTGGCCCACTACCCTTTTGTGAAGTATGGATTCCAGCTTCAAAAGCCTCTCGTTTTCCTTCTCGGTGATCCTCGAAACCGGGATCTTGGTCCACATGCTGACTATATCTGCAATATCCTCTTCCGTAACCTTCTTTCTGTTATCGGAAGATTTTTTCTGCGCGCGCTCCTTCATACGGGCAAGCCGCTTTTTCATTTTCTGCTGTTCCCTGTATATCTCACCGGCCGTGATAAAATCCGACTCTTTTATGGCTTTTTCCTTCGCCTTCGACATCTCCTCGATCTCTCCGGCCAGATCCTCCTCCGCCTTTGTAGTCGAAACCTCTCCGATATGCTTCTTTGAAGCAGCCTCATCCATTACGTCTATGGCCTTATCGGGAAGAAATCTGTCATTGATATATCGCTCCGACATCTTTACCGCCGCATGTACCGCCTCAGGAGTTATGTCAACCCCGTGATGCTCCTCATACTTATGCTTTATCCCCATGAGAATGGAAACCGCCTCTTCCTGGCTCGGCTCTTCGACGGTCACAGGCTGGAACCTGCGCTCCAGCGCAGCATCCTTTTCTATATATTTACGGTATTCGTCGATCGTGGTGGCTCCTATCATCTGCAGCTCGCCTCTTGCCAGCGAAGGCTTCAGGATATTTGACGCGTCCATAGCTCCCTCTGCTCCGCCGGCACCGATCAAGGTATGCAGCTCATCAACGAAAAGGATGATATTTCCGGCAGCTGTAACCTCAGCTATTACCCGTTTTATCCTTTCTTCGAACTCTCCCCTGTACTTTGAGCCCGCGACCATCGCGGAGAGATCTATCGACACCACTCTCCTGTCCTTCATCAGGGACGGCACGGCTCCCGACGCTATACGGAGAGCAAGGCCCTCAACTATCGCCGTTTTACCTACACCGGGCTCACCGAGAAGACAGGTATTATTCTTTGTCCTTCTCGAGAGTATCTGAATGGTTCTCTGTATCTCGGTCTCTCTTCCTATTATAGGATCGAGCTTCCCCTCTCTCGCAAGCGCAGTCATATCCCTGCTGTAGCGGTCAAGCATCGGGGTTTCGCCTTCGCCCTCATCATCCAACGGCCTGAGTCCTCTTCCAAGGGCATCAGGATTGTCATACCCCATAGCTGATATCGTGTCATCAAATATTTTATGAATATTAACTCCCATCGTATTCATGAGCCTTACTGCCGTATTATCCCCTTCGCGGAGCATGGCGATAAGGATATGCTCGGTTCCGATCT
>CACZRA010000335.1 GCA_902783395.1 uncultured Lachnospiraceae bacterium | reverse complement strand
CAGATAGTAGGCGGAAAGACAAAAAGAACGGCCGGTGTGAATGTAGAGCATGATGTTCCCATGCTTTCCATTGAGGATGTTTTCACTAAGGAAGAGGTCCTTGCGTGGGTAAGGGAGGTAAGGGATATGCATCCCGATGTCCGTTTCTCCGTAGAACATAAGATAGACGGGCTGTCCATGAGCATCAGATATAAGGAAGGCAGGCTCATCCTTGCCGAGACCAGAGGTGACGGGTTTACAGGGGAGGATGTCACGGCGAATGCATTGGTGATACCGGACGTTAGAGCCTGGCTCAAAGGGATAGAAAGCGACATCGAGCTCAGGGGCGAGGTATATATGTCCCATGAGGACTTTGACAGGGTAAATGAGAAAATGGAGCTTTCGGGCAAGCGGCCCTTCGCAAATCCGAGGAACTGTGCCGCAGGGACACTCAGGCAGCTTGATTCCTCTGTTGTACGGGAGAGAGGTCTTTCGATGTTCATATTCAATGTGCAGAGAGCAGCCGATCCCGCCTTTATGACATCCCATCATGAAGCGCTCGTAAAGCTTGGGGAGGCCGGGATCAAAACCGTTCCCTCTTATCTTTGTACCACGGATGAGGAGATAATAAGTGCCATAGATACCATCGGAGAGAAGCGCGGGGAATACCCTTATGATATCGACGGTGCCGTGGTGAAGATCGATGATATCGCATACCGTGATGATTTTCCGGCAGGCAGTAAATACAGCGCGGGTCATATCGCATACAAATATCCTCCGGAGGAAAAGGAATCCGTGATAAGGAACATTGAGCTCTCCGTAGGAATGACGGGACGGATAAATCCGACTGCCGTTTTTGATCCCATAAGACTTTGCGGTACAACTGTGTCGAGAGCGACCCTTCACAATCAGGATTTTATCTCCGAGCTGGGGATTGGAATAGGCAGGACTGTGATCGTCTATAAGTCCGGCGAGATCATCCCTAAAATAAAAGCGGTCGTTACCGATAAGACTCCCCCGGGTACGACGGTATACGAAATACCGCACGTATGCCCGGTCTGCGGGCATGAGGCCGTACGCGAAGAGGATACGGCGGATATCAGGTGCACCAACCCTGCGTGCAAGGCAAAGCTTACAAAGCGTATCATCAATTTCGTGAGCCGGGATGCCTATGATATAAAGGGATTCGGTGATGAGTACATCAAGGCGCTTACAGACAGGAAATATATTTCCGACATAGCAGACATATTCAGGCTTAAGGATCACAGGGATGAGCTTGTGTCCGACGGGATCATAGGCAAGGAAAAGAATACGGACAAGCTGCTTGGCGTTATAGAAGAATCAAAGCAGAATCCTCCGGATAGGCTTTTGTGCGGCCTTTCGGTCGGGAATGTGGGCAAGACCTCGGCAAGGACGATAATGAGGCATTTCGGCTCCTTTGAAAAGCTAATGAATGCCTCGGTTGAAGAGCTTACCGCAGTCCCCGATGTCGGTTCAATAACAGCTGTGTCCATTTACGATTTCTTTCATGATGAGAATATTATCTCTCTTATGGAGGATCTGAAAAGCCTCGGACTCAAGATGGAAGAAGATGAGACGGAATCAGCGGGAGACGCTTTTGCGGGAAGGACTTACGTGATCACCGGAGACCTTATCCATTTCTCAAACAGGAATGAGCTGGTGGATTTTATCGAGGCAAGAGGAGGCAAGGTTGCGGGATCCGTATCAAAAAAGACGTATGCACTTATAAATAATGACGTTAATTCCTCGTCAGGCAAGAATAAAAAAGCAAAAGAGCTGGGGATACCTGTCATATCCGAGGAGGAATTCATGAGAGGGGCAGACTCATGAGAAGGATAGCCGGATCACTGAATATGTTTATGCTGGATTATCTGATCATTCCGGTCTGGGCTGTTTTTTCCGTTTTGGGAAGCAGAAGCTCTGCCACGATAATGGTTCCCATAACTGTAGTTTTTCTTGTCGTAAACTACTTCAATACGAGAAGCTCGACAAAGCTCTTCCTGCTGGATGTAAATCTTGCTGCCGCGAGTGTTGCCGGGATCATCCTTAATTCATTTTTATATATTAAGTTTGTCTATGCCGATCCCGCTGTAATATCCGACATGGTCAGCATAATCTTTCTTTATACGATCTTCATCATAACGGGATGTGTTTTATGTCTTTTTATCAAGCTGATCATTCATAAAAGAAATATGCGTATCATCAGCCGGATGGCGGAGGGAGCTTATGATGCGGATGATGATGATTTTGATGATGAATATGATGACTACTATGATGATGACGAAGAGGAGGACGAAGACGAAGATACGGAAGACGGGACTGGCTTCCTTACATCTATCGCAAATCTCATAAAGAGCCGTGATGAGGATGAGGAGGAAGAGGAAGAAGAGGAAGAGGAAGAAGAGGAGCCGGAGGACGACTATAAGAAGCCTGACGGACCGAAATTCAGAGTCGTAAAAAAATAATGATGCCATGCAACGGAGGTAGGACAAATGAAAGAAAACAAGGAAAAAACAGAGGAGAAGAAGCCTGAGGAAAAGGCAGAGGATCAGAGCGGACAGCAGAGTGAGGAAAAGCCGCAGGTGACGGAACATTCTCAGCCGGAAGCAGAAAACGCAGTGCAGGCGGAAGCAAAGCCGGAGCGGGAGCCTCAGCCTCAGGCTCAGGTTCAGACGGAAGGGGTGGAGGATCTCCTAAAACAGATACTGGAGGCGGATAAAAAGGAGGTAAGATATGCCAAGATAGCGGCATTTTTCACCTTCGGACTTTTCGTGATATTATTAGTAGCTGCTGTTATTATTGTTCCCAGGGTCATAAATACTCTTGAGACAGTCGATTCGGCGCTCATAAGTGCGAGCCACACCATAGAAACGGCAGACGAGGTCATAGTAAGCGCCAATGAAGCCCTGAAGGGGATAAATACCATGACGAGCTCCATCACAGGTACCTCGGACCAAATGAACACCATGCTCACCGACAATTCAGAGGCCTTGACCGATGCTGTCGGGAAGATGAACAAAATCGATTTTGAAGGTTTGAATAATGCGATACAGGACCTTCAGGATGCCGTAGGACCGTTTGCGACCTTTATGAACCGTTTCAAATGACCTTATGCTCAAGTAAATCTGATGTACTGCAGTAAAGAGTGCGGGAGAGGGATGTCACCTTGTCGAGGGCGGCCCGGTTGATATCCTTATCACCCGTCTCGTATTGCTGCAGGGTCCTTAAGTTGACACCCGAAAAGGCGGCCAGTTCTTTCTGTGAAAGACCGAGCCGCTTTCTGTATGCCTGAAGCTTCGTGGCGGCCGGAGCTCTTTCGCGGATCTTCCTGTCTATATGATCACATGCTTCGTCCATGGGAAGCTCTCTGATCTCGTCATATATTGCGGTGAGACGGGCGAATGACAGAGCGTTAAGTATCGAAGCATAGGTCATACAGCTTTTCCACTGGAATAAGGCGAGCAGCCGGCCGCAATCATAAGGAGCGTTTTTTTCGAAGGTTTCACCGGCTCCTGTATGGAAATACCTGTATTCCCCGCATTTATCCATGATCCTTTCAAAAAGCTCTGTTCCTGACATCCCGCTTACCACTGCCGGATCGCCTTTTTCGAAACGGGAAGCATAACCGCTTACCGTGAACATCTTCAGGATGATATCCTCATT
>CACZRA010000334.1 GCA_902783395.1 uncultured Lachnospiraceae bacterium | reverse complement strand
AGGGGGCTCTGTGTGTACAGCTTCAGCCGGCGGAGTCTCTGCAGGGATCACTTCTGCTGCCGGGGCCTCTGAAGGTACTGCTCCGGCTGCCGGGGCTCTCACTATAACCTCGGGCGGCATACCGTCCCGGTATTCTTCCATGAGGACCGTGGCTTTGGATGCGCGGTCTGCATTTTCGTGTAATAAGACCGTGGCATCGGGATCAGCTTCCCCGGGGGCTGCGGCATCGGTCCTGCCCGCACCGAACTCTTCGGGATTGATCTCAATATCCGATCTTCCGGAAACACCTATATCCTCAAAAGGCTCCTCAGCGATCTTCAGCGCCGTAAGGTCCTTCTTCAGCTCTACGATATCCTGATAGCGCTCCTCGATCCTGAGCATCGTGGATTTCTGTATGATCTTCCAGAGTCCTTCTGATATCCCGAACTTATTCTCCTCGTGATCGCTGTCGTCCTCCATGCGTGACATGGGGTCATCAAGATGATCCCCTGTAAGAGCCGTATAGATCGTGGCTCCCAGCGCATATATATCTGTCCAGGGTCCCTGCTTTCCTTTTCTCTGATACTGCTCAAGAGGCGCGAAGCCCTGCTTCAGGATGACCGAAAGACTGTTTGATTCCTCTGCCAGGACCTGCCTCGCGGCGCCGAAATCTATGAGCTTTATAGTTCCGTCACTGCACAGCATGATATTATCCGGTGAGATATCGCGGTGGAGGATGTTCATACTGTGGGTGATAAGCAGGGCATTCGTCATGCACTTATAAACGCTCATCGCCTGGCCCTCAGTGATCCTTCCCTTTCTGCCTATGTAGGTTTTGAGTGATTCCCCGTTAAGATATCCCATGGTGAAGTACACCGTGTCATTCTCCCGGAAGAAATCAAAGACGTTCACTATGTTCGGATTGCCGTTAAACTGCGAAACAAGCTCCGCTTCCTTATAGAACCGGTCTGCGCCGTCCCTGAACGACTTTTCGGACTTCTCATCCGGCGCGGATACCGTAGCCCTGTCATCAGCCCTTGACGCTATCCCTCTCGGATAGTATTCCTTTACGGCTATCCGCTTTTCAAGCTTTATATCATAGGCCAGATACGTGATGCCGAAGCCGCCCTTTCCTATGACCCCGCCTATCATATACCGGCCGTCTAGTACGCTTCCTCTTTCAAGAACGGTATTGTCCCTTTTTCTTCCGTTATCGAAGCTGCAATAAGGACACGGCGACAGATCCGTCTCCGTAAAGCAGTTCTCGCATAGATTCTTGTCATTAATTGTAATCATGATCTCCCATATCCCTTTGCCAGACATCCGTCACGGACCGATCCCGCGGCAGATTTCAAGACTTTTCCCATATGACAGTTTACTTCCATACATCGTGCCCCGCTGCCTTTCCCCCGTCCGTAGGTTGGGGGAGCCTGCCGGCTTTGTGTCACGAAGCTGTATTTCATCGGCGGCAGAACCTGCACGCAGACTCACATAGGATATTTTATATCTAAGATCCCATTCTGCATAGTCCTAATGTAAAAAAAGCGGGAAAAAAGCAGGGATGCCTTTTGGCACCCCTGCTTTTTACGTTATCCTGCGCTCTTCAACGTCCGACCGTTCTGATCCCGGTTTAATTGTGATTTGCACGGAGCTTCTGAACTTCGTTCCAGTCTACCTCAGACCAGTTCTTTCCGTTAGCCGAAGCTGCGTTTATGGCATCCTCCCTGCTCGGAAACCTGCCCAGCGTATTTCCCGTGGTATCGTCAATTACTTCCCAGGGATTGTTCCTGTCAGCACCGCTTATATTGATAGCATTGAAGATAACGCCTCCGCCGATCTCTTCCATTGAGCTCTCGCTGATCTTTTCGATTTTGTCCGACATAATGATCTCCTTTCCAAACAAACTTGTTTTATGTTTATTTTCTTTATTTTCTTTTCTACTTGTTTATACGAAGCAGATCGGAATATGGCAATCCCTGTCAGACCCTCTGTCTTTCAACCAGCTCCGCAAAAAAGCCGTTTGCCGCGATCAGCTCATCATACGTCCCGTCCTCGATGATATTCCCGCCGTCAAGCACCAGTATCCTGTCACATTGCTTTATCGTAGAAAGCCTGTGCGCTATGACTATCCTCGTACACTTAAGCGAATCCAGCGCCTCGGTGACCTGCTTCTGCGTCTTGTTATCAAGAGCCGAGGTTGCCTCGTCAAACATGAGCACACGGGGCTTTCCGGCTATGGCCCTTGCTATCATTATCCTCTGTCTCTGGCCCCCGGATATGCCTCCGCTGCCCTCTGCCACCATGGTATGCATCCCCATGGGCATCTGCCTGATGTCATCGGCTATCCCCGCGAGCTCGCACGCGGTCCATGCCTCATCCATGGTAAGGTTCGGGCATGCTATCGCTACATTCTCGAATATGCTCCCCGCGATAAGCCTCCCGTTCTGCATCACCACACCGATCTTGCGACGGAGTGACTTAAGATCCAGCTTTCTCAGATCCTTGCCGTCAAAATAGATAGCGCCCTTTTCAGGCTTTTCAAAGCCTAAAAGCAGCCGCATCAGCGTTGATTTTCCGCAGCCCGTGCGCCCTACTATGGCAACATACTGGCCGGAGCGGATCTTGAGGCTCAGATCCTTTATTATGAGCGGTGATCCCTCCTTATATCTGAAGGATACGTGTGACAGCTCCACTCCTCCCGATATATGGGAGATCATCTCCTTGTCCTCCGCCACCTCGGGGACCGCCTCCATAATGGGCTTTGCCATGTCAAGAATGGCCTTTATCTGCGCGATCACCACCGCTATCCCCGCCATGGACTGGAAGGCCGCCATCACCATACCGTAAGCCGTATTGAACGAATAATAATCCGCCGCCTGGACCTTGGTCTCTATCGCAAAGAAATAAATGACTACTGTTCCGATGATCCCGATCGCCGTAGGTATCGTCCCCGCTATCATGAGATACCACGGAAGATCATACTCCAGCGCAGCCTCCTCGGAATAGGTACCCGCCCACTTTGCGAAGGCCCTCTTTTCGGCACCCGAAAGCTTTATCTTCTGCAGTCCGGATATGATCGCGTAGGAGAGGCTTGATACCTTGGTGCCTTTTTCCATCCTCTGCCTCGATATGCGCAGCGACAGGAACGAAAGGATGACCGTGGCTGCTATCGTCGCGAATATTATCCCCAGCGCGGGTACTATGAGCCCCGGCGCGAACCGTCTGATCTGTACGACATATATGAGCGACATGAGAGCCGTAAGTCCCGTTGAATAGATCACGTTCATGATATTCTGGGTCAGGCTGGTCATGTACTGTACGCGCTGCGACAGCTCTCCTGTACCGTACGGCCGGAAGAAATCCGCCGGCATAGACAGCACTCTCATCATCACCGCTGCCTCCACCGAAAACTCGGCCTTGGTCATTATCCGGTTCAGTATCATGGTCTTTACGACCGTAAACAATGTCAGCGAAACCGAGAATGAGACAAAGAACGCGGCCGCTGCCATAAGCACGTCGAAATTGCCCTTAAGCAGCACGTTCTTAAAGAGCAGGTTCTGGAATCTCGGCATCATCGTACCTATAAGAGTCACCATCGCCGTCGCGGCTATGATCGCGATCTGGTCTCTCGTAGATACGGTCTTCATGATGTATCTGAGGAAATCTCTTATGGAAAGGGATTTCAGCGGGAACGGTCTGTAAAAACAGATAGCATCCTTATCAAAGAGCTTTGCGGTCTCCCCGTCAATCTTTCTTGTCTTCCCCAGACGCGAATCATAAAACGTGTAATATGCTCCGTCGTTCTGCAAAAGGGCTGCCGGGGTGCCGTCATCTATACGTCTCGCTATCATCGGTCCGAAGGCATCCTTATACCAGCCCTCGGTAAGGTTTACCCTCCTGTACATGATCCCGTGCGGTCTCAGCATATATTCCATCTGTTCCTCGGGATCTTCTATCCTGTCAGGTACCTTTCCCGGAACGAGGTGGAAGCTCTTCAGCACGTCCTCGATGGCATTCTTGGTGAACATGCTGCTGTCAACGTAGGCCGTAAGGACACGCTCGCCCATGACGGCCGATGCCATGTGCGCAAAGGCCCCCGCGAACTGTCTGTCATCATTCAGTTTTCTCTGCTTTATCTGCTCGTCAAACCAACCCATCGTCGTCGTTGACTACGCTCCTTGTTCGGGCTTCGCAGGCTCAGCCCTCACCTCCGCTGCGTCACTCCTCCTCTCCGACAAAAGCAGGCTTTTGTCGGTCAATGCCTCCGTTGCTTTGTTCAATTTCCAATTATCAATTGTCAATTATCAATTATTCATTAGTTACCAGCTGTGTGTACAGCCCGCCTTTTGCGTAGAGTTCTTCATGTGTTCCGCGCTCCATGACCTCACCGCGGTCCATGACGATGATCTCGTCACTGTCCCTTATGGTGGACAGCCTGTGCGCTATGACTATGCAGGTTATCCCCCTCGCACGTATGGCACTCACCACCTCGTGCTCGGTCTTGGCATCCAGTGCCGAGGTGGCCTCATCCAGGATGATGATCGTGGGATCCTGCGCAAGGACACGCGCTATCTCAAGCCTCTGTCTCTGCCCTCCCGAGAAATCCTTTCCTCCCTCACTCAGCACATACTCGTAACCGCCGTCGCGCTGTATGATGTCGTCATGTATCTGCGCGTCTCTCGCGGCAAGTATCATCTCAAAGTCCTCTATGGACTTATCCCACATTTTTATATTATTGGAGATCGTATCCTCATAAAGGATTATGTCCTGATCAACGACGGCAAGAGATCCTGTGAAAATGCTCCTGTCAATCTCATCCATCCTTTTCCCGTCAAACAGTATCTCTCCGTCCCAGGGCTGGTACAGTCCCGATATGAGCTTTGAAAGCGTAGACTTTCCGCAGCCCGACATTCCGACGAAGGCCACGCAGCCTCCGGGCTTTATGGACATATTAAAATCATTTATCAGAGGCTTTTCGAGCTTTGAATAACCGAAGGTCACATGCTTCATCTCGACACGGCCCGCTATCTTCGCGTAGTCCGCACCCTCATCTACGGGAGTTTCCCTGAATGCGGGATCATCCCTGTACTTCATGACATCATCGATCCTCTCCATCTGGGTCCTCATCTCCTGAAGGGACTGGCTCGTAGCGATAAGATCCGTCGCAGGGGTGGTGAAGCTCGTCAGGTATCCCATGAATGCCGTGATCATACCTATCGTGAACCTTCCGTTCATTGCGAGATATACGCCTGCGATGAGGATTATATTTGAAGTGATCATTGAAATAAGTGTCGGCAGCTGGCCAAGATACTGATCCAGATCAAAGAACTTCATCTGCTGGGTATTAACGCTTGCCTGGAAGCCTGCCCATTTCTCGAAGAAGCCATTCTCAGCTCCCGCGGATTTCAGGGTTTCAATAAGCTCTATCCCGTTTGTCGTAGCGCCGGCGAGCTTTCCCTCGTCCCTCATCTGGACCCTTGTAATATTGACCCTCTTCGCGGATACGATGCTGGATATCAGCATATTGAGGGCTATGGAAAATAAACCCACAAGTGTAAGAGGCACGCTGTAGCTCATCATTACGACAAGATAAAACACCATCATGAAGGCATTGAGCAGCAGGGGAGCAAACTGATCCACGAGGGTTGACGCAATGCTCGCGTTCGTGATCTGCCTCTGCTGGATATCTCCCGCCATCCTCTGGCTGAAGAACTCCATGGGCATCCTTAAGACCTTCCACATATAGGTGGAATTACCCACTATCGCAAGCTTACCGTTTATCTTCAGCGAATAGGCCTCCTGTACGCCCAGGACAATGATCTCCACCGCCGAAAAGACCGACAGTGCCGCGATAAAGGGATAAGTCCATTCCGGATTGCGCCCGGACAAAAGCCTGTCTATAAAGACCCTTGAAAAGCCCGGGGTGATGATCTGCATAAGCGAGGTAGTGACACCGACGACCGCAACAAAAGCCGCCGCGCTCCATGCTCCCTTCATACGCTCCACCGCAAAGGACATGACGCTCTTCTGCTTCCCTTCCTTTACAAAGCCCTCCTTCGGCTCAAACATCAGGCAGATCCCCGTGAACGCGGTATCAAACTCTTCCATCGGGATCCTGACCTTGCCTCTTGCGGGATCGTTCAAAAAGGCATAGTTCCCCTTAAACCCGTCGAGCACTACAAAATGATTGAAGTTCCAGTGAATGATGCAGGGGAAGACAGCCTCCTGCTTCAGATTGTCAACCTCAAGGCGGTACCCGTCCGCCTCAAGCCCGTAGCTTCTGGCAGCAATAAGGATGTTTTTCGCCTTTGAACCGTCCCTTGAGACACCGCAGTCAGACCTGACCTGCTCCAGAGGGACCCACTTACCGTAATATGCAAGGATCATGCAAAGACAGGCGGCGCCGCATTCAAGCGCCTCCAGCTGCATTACCATGGGAACCTTTACAGGTTTCTTTTTTCCCATGTCAGTCTCCCTCGCCCGTTATGAAGGACATGGGATGTATCTGCTCTATGAAAAGCTCAGAGCTGTAGGAACCGTCGGGAAGATTGGATCTCGCCGTGACCGGATAGATCATCTCGTAGCCGGTATAACCGAGATCCTCAAGTGTCAGGGCGTCATATACACCCGAAGCCTGCACAGGTACGGTAGAGACGGAAATGATATCAACATCCTCTCCGCCGATACGGAGTGTGCTGCTCCTGTCTATACCGTCCGCCGCATCCTTCGGAACATAGCATACCGCAAGACCGTCATCGACTATCGCCACCGTCCTGTCGGTAGTCTCAAGCCTTCCGAATATGCCCCATATGATCACGCCGAGAAGAAATACGATGATAGCTCCCAGCACGATCCATACACTGGGACCTATCACCTTCACATAATCATTCATCTGCT
>CACZRA010000333.1 GCA_902783395.1 uncultured Lachnospiraceae bacterium | reverse complement strand
TGCATGTCAACAGATTTTTTCGGGGATATATGCTATACTAATATCAACCGGGGTCACCGTGCTGCCGGCGGAAACATAAAAAAATAAAAGTATCAGGGGGAAAACATGGATAATTACAAAAAGATCGATTACCACAGAAATATAGACGTCGTGCTCCGTTATGTCCCGGGGCACTTCATCACTCCGAAATCACACGTCAATTATTACATGGACTTAAGTGACATGAAGTCAAGACAGAGGGAAGCAAGGGCTACCGGTGAGGAGCTCGCGGAGATGTTCCTTACGACCGACATAGTTGATACCCTCCTCTGTCTCAACAACATGGAAGTAGTCGGCTCTTATCTGGCCAATAAGCTCACAAAGGCCGGTGTCGCTTCGGCAAATGCCCACAAGACCATGTATATCACGACTCCGGAATTCAATACCAACGGCCAGATGATGTTCCGCGAGAACAACAAGCACATGATCCGCGATAAAAAGGTCCTCGTGCTCATAGATACCGCGTCTACAGGCTCGACTGTTTCAAGCGCGGTAAGGTCCGTCAGGTATTACGGCGGAGAGGTCATCGGCGTGGCGGCCATCTTCTCTCTTGCAACGCAGGTAGGCGACACTCCCATAAGAGCTCTGTATTCCAGCAGGGATCTTCCTGATTACGCAAGTTATCCCGTGGATAAATGCCCGCTCTGCGATAAGAGCATACCGGTCGATGCCATCTGCAACGGCTACGGATATTCTTTGCTGTAAAGGGGTTAAGTATACAGGCAGTTATGCCGATATACAATATGATAGGGAAGAGCAGGCGATGATGGATTTACATGGATGTAGATTATAAAAGATAAGGAGATTACGCTATGTCATCAGTCGATTTTTCAAGCTTTTTCGGTACACAGAACACCCAGTCCGCAGGCCTTTCAAGTATGCTCGGAGACTATGCCAGCATCAAGAACGGAAGCTACGGCAAGCTCCTGAAGGCATATTACAAAAAGCAGGAGACGGATTATGCTTCCTCTGATGAGGCGAAGGCGGAGAACGCGAAGTATTCAAGATTAAAAACCTATGCACAGGGTCTGAAGTCGGCAGCCTCCGAGCTCAGCGACAACAACCTCTATGCAAAGGGCGATTTCGAAGTCACCTATTCCGACGGCACCAAAGGTAAATCGGAATACAACATGGACAAGATCTATGAGAAGGCCAAAAACTTCGTGGACAGCTACAATTCAGCCGTAAAGAGCGGCGCTTCCACAGAGGACGGCTCAAAGGTATCCGACAGGACGCTCTCGCTGATCCAGTTCACCCAGAAGCATTCCGGACTCCTTGAGGACATAGGCATAACGATAAGCTCAAAGGAGGGTGAAGAGGGTACCCTTTCGATAGATGAGGATAAGTTCAAGAAGGCATCGGGATCAACGATGAAATCCTTATTCTCAGGCTCGGGATCATATGCATCGGTCGTTGAGAACAAGGCCAGCATCATTGCTTCCATGGCGGAGAGCCAGATGTCAAAGATAAGCTCCTACGATGCAAAGGGCTCATATAATTCAGGCTCATCTCCCATGTCGAGTCTTTTCAATTCAGAGGTATGAGGATAAGGTTTCAGAATTAAAATGATCAGGCGGTTCCCGAAGGAACCGCCTTTTTTCTACTCTGTAGTACAGTATTCATGCTCTCCCGTGGCATGCCCCGTTTTTTCCTTGTTCTTTATCATCTCTTCCATCGTATGCCATCCGAGGACCGCGCATTTGACACGGGCAGGCATATGGGATATATCCTTCAGCACCGAAGCCTCATCGAGGTCGTCCAGGTCATCCTCCGTGGCTTTTCCGTGTATCATTCCCATAAACTTGCCGCAGAGCTCAAGGGCTCGTTCTTCTGATTCCCCTATTATAAGATCCAGCATTATGTCAACCGAAGCCTGAGATATGGCACAGCCCGAGCCGCTGAACGCTCCATCCTCTATGATACCGTCCTCTCCCACTTTAAGCTCCAGAAAGATATCGTCTCCGCAGGTCGGATTTTTCCCCTCAAGCCTTATGGTCGGATCACTGAGCCCTCCGCGATGAGTGGGTCTTAGATTGTGTTCGTTAAGTATATCTCCGTATATTGATTCAAGTCCCATGATTCCCTTACTATAGCACGCCTGATAAAGTCCCACAAGTAAAAAGTATCCCCGGCTGATGCCGGGGATACCTTTACTCATTGTCAGGCTTCGATCAAAGCTTACTTCTCAGCCTTTACTCTTTTTGCCCTTCTTCTGCGGGACGACTTCTTCTTAGCGCCGTTTTCCTCCTCGTCTTCCTCTTCATCGTCTGAGTAAACGAAGCTCATAGCTATAAGTCCTGCCGCGCATAGCACCATGATCCAGAAGTTGAGCGTAAGGTCATCGCCCGTTACAGGTGACATCCTTTCACCGAGCACTCCTGCCTCAGGCCCATTCTTGACACCGAGCACATCACTTACGAAGCCTCCTCCCTTTCTCTCACCCAGGACTCCGGTCAGATATCTGTCGGAAGAGCTGGTCGTGGTCGGCGAACTCGACGATGTAGTGGTGGTGCTGCTCGAAGTCCTCGAGCTGGTGCTGCTGGTTGTCGTCGTACTGCTTGTTGTCGTTGTACTGCTCGAGCTCGAAGTCGTACTGCTTGTGCTGCTTGTGCTGCTTGTGGTACTGCTCGTCGTACTCGAGGTCGTACTGCTCGTCGTGCTGCTTGTGGTGCTGCTCGTCGTGCTCGAAGAAGACGTTGTGGTCTTCTCGTTATCGATGAGGTTCACCTTCATGTAATCGATACTGTCAGGCAGGTTATTGAACTGATCAACCACGAACGGATATACATTCTTCTCGTTTATCGCATATCCTGCAGGCGCCTTTGTCTCGATCAGATAATATCTATCCCAGGGAAGATCGCATATTCCTGCTACATCCTCGCCCTTGCTGTTGACAGTGTGTATCTTACCGTCCTTTCCGGTAACGTACGTCTTGTACTCATAGAAGGTTTCCTCACCGCCGATATAGGTGGAGATCGTACGAGCCTTGGCCGTATGCGGTATCTTGGAATACAGAGTGAACTCCGCTCCTTCAAGAGGCCTGTCCTTCTCCTTTGATGCAACCTTCTGTATTGCGAACGCACCGTAAAGCGGCGGATCCTCAAATACTATATTGCCGTCATTTGCACCGTATGCCGCTGCCCAGGTATCAAGAGTCTTGTCCTGAACCACGGTTCCGTTGTCATTGACCACGAAGTGAGCCTTCTGCGCATTGGTGGCATAGCCCTGAGGCGCCTTGATCTCCTCCATGATATAGTGGCCGGGAGTGATACCGCCGGACTTTCTTGCATTTATGGTGTACTCCAGAGTCTCACCCGAGTTGATGTTCACGCTCCATGCCTCGTTACCCGAGACCTTGTTCCAGTTCTCGTCAGTCCTTGTGATGACGAATGAAGCTCCGCTCACGGTCTTAGGCGCCGCATCTGTCTTGGTATTCGAGTCATACTTCTTGATCGCACCCTTTATCGAGGTGTTGGTAAACTTATACCTGTAGCCGCCATCCGGAAGCGGTGTTATCTGAGGCTCGTCCGCAGTATATCCGGCTACAGGATCCTCCTTGATCGTGTAGATGATCTCAGCATAACCTCTCGACTTATCGTATACAGGATACCTGCCCGGGAATGAAACCTTTGTTGCCGTGCAAGGAAGTATTACATGATCTACCTGATGCTTTTGCGTGAGCACATTACCGCTCACATCCTTCGTCTCGGCAAACAGCCTGAACGTGACATCCGGATGATCCTCAGTCTTGATCTTGTCCGTATCCTGCCAGAGCTTCTCTACCGAGAAAGGTATATAGATCTGGGATACGGTATTTGTGATGTTGAACTGATATACATCAGGATCCATGCCGCTTCCGCTGATAGCAAGGAAAGGCTCGCCTGATTCATATCCGGGCACATCCGCTTCTTCCACATAATACTTAACATCCACAAAGTTTCCGATAGTCCTGTCGTAGACCTGTGCAGGAAGCCGTTCAGCTTCCTTGGCTATCGAAGCAGTCCAATGGTTTGAATTATCAAGGACAAGCTCTATAGGTTTCCAGGTATCTCCGGGTACGGGCGTAAATATCTTCTTTCCGTCATCCGAAGTTGACTGTACACCTCTCTTTACATAAACGGTAACAGCAGGATGTTCGGACGTGCCTTTGACCTTGCCGTTCCAGTTCTTCTCAACCTTGATCCCCTCATACTTCATATGCTTCGGAACGTTATTAACGACGATCGGTGTTATCTCGCTCACACCGGATTCCGTTACTTCAGTCTCACCATGGATCGTAAGGTCATACTTACCGTCTTTTCCGACCTCTAAGGTCATATCAGGCGCAAGATCTGCTCCCTCAGGACATTTGATCTCCTTGATATCGTATTTACCTGCCTGCAGCTTATCGGGATCATCGGTCTCACCCTTTACGATCCTGAATTCTTTGGTGACACATCCGCTTACCGTAGCGGCTGCATCGAACCTGAGATTGAACTTCCTGCCAATTCCGTCGGTACCTTTGATCTCAAACTCAGCTATGCCTTCCGTGATCGAAGGATCAAAGAGCTTACTCAGGCAGATCTTCTCAACTACAGGGTTGACGCAGGTAAAGTTGATGCCGGTATCATATGACTTACCGTCATAATCAATGACACTGTGAGGTCTGCCTTCCGGATCCAGATAAGTACCATTCACCAGATTGAAATCAGTCTCCCCCTCTATGAGAGGTATCAGCTTTCCGTAATGAACAGGATCAGGATCATTTACAACATTAACCTTTACTTCCTGACCCTTTTCACCCCATTCAAGCTTGAAGTCGAGGCTCTCAGGATCCACACCCGGCTTAAACTCCTCGGACAGCACATAGGTGTGCTCTCCGGGCGCTTCATAATGGATAGCATTAAATGATACAAAACCATTAGGCGATACAGTGCCTCTTGATACCTCTACCTCTTCACCATTTATTTTTTCTTTAACAACAAAGCTGATGACAGTGATATCAAACGGGTTATTATCTTCGTTTACCAGCGGAGCGGTTGTGCCGTCGGCATACTTGAGCCTCTTCTCACCTATGAAGACAACATCGCCTTTTCTGTGAAGCGTGTTTACGAATACTACATCTGCGCTCTCACCGGCCTGCTTTCCTTTGCCGAAAAGATTCTTAAGCTTCTCAAGAAGATTCTCTTCCTTTTCAACTTTTCCGGTTGTCTTCTTTATCTCCTTGGAGACGTTGATCTTCTCTTTGCCGTTTGCAAGTATCTCACCGCTCTTTGTCAGAGTAAGCTTTATGATGGCAGTCTCCGTATCATCCTCGATACAGTCAATTCCGGTGGGCTGCTCCTTAACGTAATAGTACTTTACTGCCTCGTCACAGTATTTTCCGTTCGCATCCTTGAGATCCTCCTCGGTGAAGCTGAAATATTTCTCCCCATATTCCGCCACCTTGTTTTCACTCGTTACAGTCCTGACACCGTCTGCGACCGGATCGCCGTTCTCGTCATAGAGGACAAAAGTGAACTTCTTATCCGTAGGATAAAGATCCGTCTCCTCACCGTTATCAAGCAGGAGCTGCTTGCCGACTGTCAGTTTTGTACTGCCCTCAGCCCCATAGGTGTTGATAAACTCGCCGTTTCCGGTCTCATATCTCGCAACCGCCTCAAGCTTGCCATTAATATTGGTGACCGTCACAAGAACCGTATACTCAGCCGTTGAGTAGGTAACACCCGTCTTATCGCCTGCTTCTTCCTTAAGTGTATACTTGTATTCCCTGGACTCCTTATCCGCAAGCTTTGTTTTGGCATTGTCATAATACAGCCTGAAGCTTATATCGGTTCCGTTGTTGCTTACGGTCTTCTCGGTCTCCCCGAGTCCGTTGGCAGGATCCGGCGTCAGAGTGAATGTATAACCAAGCTTTCCGCTCGTAAGCTCCATTCCTGACACGGTCTTCTTTGCATGGATGTCCACCGAACCGGGTTCGGGAACGGTGTTATTGAAGACAATTTTCGCATCCTCGTAGGACGGAACAGCTTTTATCGTGCCGTCTCCGTTGTCCGAAAGATCTACCTGTACATCATACGAACTGGTATCATAAACAACCCCGTCAATTCCCGTATTATTCTCTGATACATGGTATACAGGTTTTACATTATTCTTTATGTCATCAAGGGTGAACTTTGTAAAGTCACTCTTCGGGAAATGCCACTTCCAGACATTATCCTTTGTATCAAACACTACAGGAACATTAACGGAAACACTCGGGCTGACATCTGTACGCGTTATATTAACC
>CACZRA010000332.1 GCA_902783395.1 uncultured Lachnospiraceae bacterium | reverse complement strand
TTTTACAGGGTCTCTATTTGTACCACTAATGGTAGGATTGGGAGTAGTGTAATAATAAGTAGTCGTAACAGATGGCGGGGTACCTGTTGTTTCCGTAAACAACGTTGTTGCACCTGCAGGAACTGTAGTCCCAGACTCAACCGTAGTAGCGCTTATCTCCAAAATTTCACCTGTTGCTTTTTCTTTACTGGGAGTCATATATGTATCAAAAGCGATATAAGCGACATTTGATCCTGAATTAAACACAGATGCTGCATCAAGAGCCTTAAGTTTTTCAGCCGAAGTCATTTCAACCAGTTCATTGTTAACTGTGGTTTTGAAAATAGACTCTCCTGTTGAATCGATAATATCAGTCATAGCTATCCTGTACAAACCATTGTCCTCTCCTGCGGGACCGTTAGCCCTCTCAATCCTGAATTGAGCTGTATAACTGTATCCAAGGTTGTCATAGAAAGGGATGGCCATTGCCTGTCCTGCTGTGGTTGAAAGCGCATCCGAATTCTTATCAAGGATTCCGACTGTATAACCGTCTGTCGTAGCGACAGGATCGGATATCAGGTTCTCATCACTCATGATATCAAGTGATGTGAGCTGGGAAGTATTTATAACTCTCTCTCCGGTTGTTGCGTTTGTTGCCACACCGTAGCCCATTACGGGATAACCGTTGGTTGCCATGGCAAGGGTTCCGTTTGCGTCCACGTTGAATGCACCCGCCCTGGTATAATATGCGTTTGCACCGTCAGATACTATGAAGAATGCATCTCCCGTGATACGGATATCAAAAGGGCTGCCTGTGCTCTGTGCCGAGCCGGAGGTCTTGATATTCGTTGAGATCGAGCCTGTGGAAACACCGAGACCAATCTGCTTTGCGTTCACGCCTGCGCGGCCTGTCGCCGCATTTGCCCCGGATGCGTTCTGCGTTGTCTGATAGAGCAGATCCTGGAAGGTCACGGAGCTTGACTTATATGCTACTGTGTTTACGTTTGCTATATTGTTACCTATTACATCCATTCTTGTCTGGTGCGTCCGAAGTCCTGCAACTCCGGAGAAAAGTGATCTCATCATAAGGCATTTACCTCTTTCTTAATTAATAAACAACCTACCTGTTAACTATACTACAACTGTTTTTTCATAACAACGGGCCGCGGTGCCCCATCTCAGGATATTGCGCTATGTCTGAGTTTTTTCTGAAGTTTCATGAAATGAAACTTCTGTGATTTCGTCTCATGATATCGAGTTCTGCTTGAACTATTTTGTTGAAGTTTCGCCTTGCGAAACTTCTTAAGTTCAGCTCAGGATATTGTGCTCCGTTTGAGCTCTTCTGCTGAAGTTTCATGAAATGAAACTTCTGTGATTTCGTCTCATGATATCGAGTTCTGCTTGAACTCGATATCCGTATATGAGACGAACATCAAGCTATGACCGCCCCGTCTATATTTGTAAAGACATTCTTATCATTATTAGCAGGATCCATGGCCGTGACTACCGTCTTGCTTCCCGTATTTACGATGAAGGCCAGATCGTCCACCATGACGAGGGATGAATCTATACCCTTGTTCCCGGCCTCCTCCGTACCCTTTGTAAGCCTTGCAAGCTGGTCATCAGAAAGCTCGATATTCCTGTCAAAAAGCCTCTCTGCCGCATGCTTTGAAAACTTTACGTTTATCGTACCGTAGAGCTCTTCACCCTTCTGATTGAGGATCTCCGCGAAGCTTTTGCCGTCTGCACTCCGGTTCCCCTTTTTTACGTCGGGCGCCTGGGAGAGATATGCCGCAGCTGCCTGCTCTAATGAAATTCCGTTTGTGTTTATTCCCATCTTCGGAATCCTTTCCTTAACTGTTCTCTCCGGTGCTTACATCATCTACATCGTCAATATCGTCTGAAGCGTCTTCCTTTGCGGTTTCGGGATCATCGTCCGGTTCCTTTTCGTTTTCCAGTTCGGAAACAATCTTTGCGATTTCAGGATCATCGTCCGGTTCCTCTTCAGTTTCCTGTGTGTAAACGGAACCGGCACCCGTCAGATCGACCCCAAGCACCTTGAACTGAACCACAAGCTCGGAAAGCTTGGCCTTTGCTTCATCCGATATGAAGCTTCTTGAATAATCATCCATGCTCATGTATGAAGCATACAATGATGAAACCTGTGTCTGGAAGGCATCCTTATTTGATGCTGTGATGAAGGATGCATTCGGAAGATCATTTATTGATTTCGTCCATGCATTTGCCAGATTGAAGGCTGCCGCATAGGTGTCATCCCAGATCTTCGATACCTCGTCAAGCTGGTACTGATCACCGTCTATCGTAAGATAGGTCTTTGATCCTGACTGGGATACGAACTGCACCGAACCGGTCGTTTCTGTAACTACTCCGGTCACGGAATCTGTCTTGCTTGCCGTTACGACCTTGCCGATAAGTCCTGTAGCTCTCTGCAGATCAACGCTCTGGCTCATGTTGTTCATGGCTTCGAGCGATGAGAACTGAGCGAGCTGTGAGACGTATTCCGTATTATCCGTAGGCTCCATAGGATCCTGATATTTCATCTGGGCTACGAGGAGCTTCAGGAAGGCCTGCTTATCAAGGTCGTTTTTGGCTGTATTTTCTTCAGTTTTTTTCTGTTCTGCTGTTTTGTATGCGGTATTTGTTATCTTACCGTCCATTATCGAAGCATCTACTGCCATATCGTATCTCCTTTTCTTTTGTGTCTCACCCGCCTGTATCAGGCCATGAAGTCAACAGAGTTTCCGTTTGCTGCCATCATGTCACGTGCTATCTTCTCTTCCTCGGTGGTATCTTCCCCATCTATACCATCGACCGCGTCGTCATTCAGGTTTATGCTCCTCGTTCTTCTGCCTCTTCCCTGAGATCCTTCGGACGCTGCTCCTGACTGCTCTCCGCCCATGAGATTCTGCTCGAATTCGTGGCTTGCTACGGTCACCTCTACGTTCTCAACCCTGACTCCTCTCTGCTCAAGTGTCTCCTTTAGCTCTACGAGTCTGGTCTCAAGCGCTGCCTTCACCGATGCGTTTTCTGCTTCAAACTGTGCCGTGAGCTGTCCCGCCTTCGAGATAAGCTCTACATTCAGCCGTCCCAGGCTCTGGGGGTGAAGCTGCATCGAAAGACTCTGTGTCTCGTTGTCTATGACTGCCCTTATCTGCGAACTGATCTGATTTATAAGATTCATCGCATCAGCCGTGTTTGCACCGGGTACTGAGGCTTCCGTGCCTGTCATAGCTTCTAACGTATTCTCAACCGCCGTGTTAAGATTCTGGAAAAATATGTTGTTGTTATTTGCTGCTGTTTCGGCTCTGGGTTCTGTGTGTCTTACCCTGCCTTCGGATCCTGTGATATCATCCTGTGAAGTCCGGCTTCCAAAGCTGTTGCCTGTCTGATCGCCCTGATCGCGCTGATCCTTCACTGTGACATTGAGATTGACATCCCTGCTGCCCTTATCTTCATCGGATATCCTTTCGGTCCTATCCGGTTGAAGCTCTTCTGTCTTTACGGCTTCCGCTGGGGTCCTTACCGCTTCTGACCTGGGCTCCTGATCCTTGAGGTCCTTTACTTCCGGGGCTTTCACCTCTGTCCTGTCCGCGACCTCTGTCAGGTCTTTCTCAAAATCACTGACTTTAAGATCCTGTGTGTTCTCCTTTGTTTCGGGTAACGGAGAAACTACTTCGTATTCATTTTTAAGTTCGGCAAGAGTGTTTTTGAATTCCTCGGGAGTCATGTCAAGCTTCTGCATTGTATCTGATGTGATCTCCCTTACCTGTCCCTGCAGGTCTGTGACTATACCTGAAAGGCTGTCATCTGATAAGATGTCTACAGGTGTAACTTCTTTGACCGCCGCGACTATATCCGTCATAGTCTTCGGATCGAGGAGATCCGTCATCGTAAGTCCTAAGGTCTCCATCACCTGTATTAGCTCTTCATCCGAGATATCAAGCTTTTCTTCTATTTCCTCCTTGATATCCTGCACCGCTTCCTTTACGGTGTTGTCTGTCTTGCTGTCTTCCCTGACATTTTCCTTTTTTTCAGTCTTTGCTGTTTCTCTGACTTCCTTGTTGTCAGCTCCGGATGAATCCTTTTTTACATCTTCGGGCTGTGTTTTTTCAGCCTTCTTTGTTTCCTTCGGAGAATTTGTTTTGATATCGGTACCGATATTCTTCTCCGGTGCTTTGGTCTTTGCCGCGCTGTCTGCCATGCTCAGCACGTCCATGAAGCTCTGGTCTTCTCTCTCGCCTTTTGTCCTGCCTGAAGTAATTTCCTGTCCCCCTGCCGGTATCATCACCGGTGAATTTACATTAGGGGTTGTCATTAAGCCTCCTTTCATATAATAAAACTATACCGTCAATACATATATCGGAGATTGTGCCCCCAGACTTAACCCCCGAAGATATAATTGATAATTTTAAATTGATAATTGATAATTATCAATTATCAATTATCAATTTCTATTCCGTGTCGGGATCCATGATCTCCGTGATATTTCCGGCAAGATCGGCATCAAGCTTACCGATCTCCGCAAGGATACTTCCTCTCGCATCTGCCTTCATGGTACCCAGGATCTTGGCCGCGAGCTCAAGATCATTTCTTAACGGAACACTGTTGAAGATCACCGCCGCGTCTTTTGCCTTCATCTCGGAATATGCTTTTGCATAATCCTTTATTTCTTCGCTCACCTGCTCCTGTTTTACGACTTCCTTGTACAGTATCTCAGCATTCGTGGGATCTATCTCTTCATAATACTTGCGATACTCGTCGATATCCGGAGCCTTACTGTTAAATACGACTTCATTGTCAAATTCATCCTTTATCTTTTCGAACTCAACCTGATTGTCTTCGTAGGTCTTAAGCCGGGCTATTTCCTGACTCATCTCGTCTATTGTCTCGTTTGCGGTTGCCGTATCCTGCTGGGCTTCGGCAAGCTCGTTTTCGAGCATTTTGATACGATCCAGGGCATCCTCCAGATTGTCATATCCCCCGCCGACCACATTACCGGAAACACTGTCTTCATCCGGCACCGAGCCTTCAGGGAGTATCTTGTTGAGGACCGGCACATTTCCTATGACCGGCGCCAGAACGTTTGACCCGAAACCGCCTATATCAAGCTTTACAAGAAGCGCAAGGATCGCAAGCCAGATAAGGATGATCACAAGCGTGACAAGGATCACGGAAAATGCGCCGCCCTCATCATCCTCATAATCCTCGGCTTCAAGAGCCTTTCTCTGCTTTTTCAGCTCCTTCGCCTGCGCCTTAAGCTGCTTTTTTTCTTCCTTAAGTCTTGCAACCTCTGCTTTACGGTCCGCTGCAGAGCTGCCTTCAGTTTTCGCAAGTTCGTTATCTGCCATTGGTTCTTCTTTACCGTATCCTGATCATTTCGTTTTTTTCTTGCCAAAGGTATAGCTTGTAAGCTGGTCGATCTGCTTGCTTTCTTCCATGGCAAGCTCCATCTTAAACTCGTCAAAGGCTTTTTCCTTGAGCTTTTCCTGGGTTTTACGGTCCTTCATGGCCTCCTCCAGGACTGAACGCTTTTGTTCAAGCTTCTCTTCTTCTCTTTCTACCACGCCGTGCTGATCCACTATCAACTGGTCCATGACGTTTATGGCATTGGCATTTACGATCATGTCACGGACATTCAGGCTTTCTTCTCTAAGCCTGCGGGCTTCTTCTTCATAGGATGTCCGGCGGTCTTTCAGCTGCTGTTCTTTTTCTTCTTCTTCGTTTAACAACATTTGCTGTGTAGCATATTCCATCTTTGCCTGCTCTTCCAGCTTCTCGTCCAGATTTAAGATATTCTGCATCCTGTATATGAATTTAGCCATATTATTTCCTACAAAGAAATCAGCTTAACTTCGTATTTCAGTCATCTTCCCCGGCCCCAGGTCTCCGCTTTGCTTCGGTCGGTGTAAACCGACGTCCACCGGACTCGTGCACCGCGCTCAGCGCGTCTATACGGGGCTCATTCTGAATCATTAAACAGCTCACCCAGCATACGTACTTCATCATCGAAGTCGAATTTTGAATCAGTAGTCTGCATCAGGTAATCGTTTACCGCATCTATCTTTGCTATTGCAAAGTCGATCTTCGGATTTGAGCCTGCCTTATAAGCTCCGATATTGATAAGATCCTCCGCCTCATTATATGTTGCCAGAACATTTTTGAGCTTGCCGGCAAGTGCCTTGTGTTCCTTTGTAGCTATCTGGCTCATGCATCTTGATATGCTCATCAGCACATCAATGGCAGGATAATGGTTCTGCTGGGCTATCTTCCGGTTAAGGACTATATGACCGTCAAGTATGGATCTTGCGGTATCTGTAATAGGTTCATTGAAATCATCACCGTCCACGAGCACTGTATACAATCCCGTGATCGAACCCTTTGCGCCATTCCCGGCTCGTTCAAGGAGTTTGGGCATCTCTGCATATATTGACGGAGGATATCCTCTTGTCACCGGAGGTTCTCCCGATGCAAGACCTATCTCTCTCTGTGCCATCGAAAAACGTGTCAGGGAATCCATCATAAGCAGAACGTCCTTTCCCTGATCCCTGAAATATTCTGCTATAGCCGTTGCAGTTTTTGCCGCCTTGTTTCGCTCAAGCGCGGGCTTATCGGATGTTGCTACGACAACGACCGATCGTGCCATCCCCTCGGGACCAAGGTCTCTTTCAACGAATTCCCTGACTTCACGTCCGCGCTCTCCGATGAGGGCTATGACGTTGATCTCGGCCTTGGTATTTCTTGCGAACATACCCATAAGTGTTGATTTTCCGACTCCCGAGCCTGCGAATATGCCTATGCGCTGTCCCTTGCCTACTGTCAGCAGGCCGTCCACTGCTTTCACTCCAAGCGGAAGCACTTCGCTTATTATCACCCTGTCCATGGGATCCGGCGGCATGGCTTCTACCGGATATTCGTCACCGATCACCTCTGAACCGTCAGCGGGATTCCCCATGCCGTCAAGTGTCTTCCCCAGAAGATCATCCGAGCATTTTACCATCAGCGGATGCTCAAGATTTTCAACTATGGAGCCTGAGCCTATGCCGTCAGTGGACTCATAGGGCATGAGCAGAGTCATCCTGTCCTTAAAGCCGACGACCTCGGCAAGAATGGGCTTTAATGAGGTATCTGCAGGTTGTATGGAGCATATATCAGCAAGCCTCGCATCAGGTCCCTCGGACTCTATCGTAAGTCCCACAACATTTACGACCTTCCCGAGTTTCTTGAAATATGTGCCGGTCATAAGACTTTGATATTTTGAAAGATCAAACGCGGCATCCATCAGGCATCATCACCTTTTCTGTATGAAAGCAGCAGCATCTGCTTCCTCAGTCCTTCAAGCTCGGTCCCGACCGAACAGTCAAATATGCCGGAGCCGGTATCTATCATGGCCTGTCCCTGATTCAGTGTGATGTCAGGAACTATCTCCGTGTTGTCTGCGCCGGGTATCCCTTCAAAAAGCGCGTCTTTATTGGATGAAATGTACTCATAATCATCCTTCGAAACATGTATCATAATATCGACTGTAGTATCTGTATTTTGAAGGGCA
>CACZRA010000331.1 GCA_902783395.1 uncultured Lachnospiraceae bacterium | reverse complement strand
GATAAATGCAATGTCTTCTATCTTTCCCAGCACTCTTTCCGCGACATCAAGTCCTGATACGGCACCCTCCGCAAGATCCTTCTGCGTCTTGTCTCCGGTCACCACCACCTTGGAACCGAAGCCTATCCGGGTCAGAAACATCTTCATCTGGGCCGGGGTCGTATTCTGCGCCTCATCAAGGATAATGAAAGCATTATCGAGAGTCCTTCCCCTCATATATGCCAGGGGCGCGACCTCTATGCTCCCTTTCTCCATATTCTTCTGAAAGGCTTCCGCACCCATGATGCTGTACAGGGCGTCATATAAAGGTCTTAGATACGGGTCTATCTTGCTCTGCAGATCTCCGGGAAGGAACCCGAGCTTTTCGCCTGCTTCTATGGCAGGTCTTGTCAGGATGATCCTTGATATCTCCTCCTTCTTAAATGCCGTTACCGCCTTTGCTATGGCAAGATATGTCTTGCCCGTGCCTGCAGGTCCGGTACCGAATACTATCATTTTATTATCGATGGCATCCGCGTATTTTTTCTGACCCACGGTCTTTGGCTTGACCGGCTTTCCCTGTACCGTATGGCAGATCACATCTCTGTCGACCGATGTGATGAATTCCCCCGATGAATCCTTGATACTGTCCAATGTATAGTTCACTTTCTGATCGTCTATCGTCTCCCCGTTTCCGGCCAGGAGCATCAGTTCCTTTATCAGAGCGGCTCCCTCCCGGACCGGGGTCTCCCCGCCTTCGATAAATATACTGTCGGCTCTTATGGATATCTCCACATTCAGCTTATTTTCTATAAATCTTATATTTCTGTCAAAGGGACCGGCAACATCCTGCACAATATCGTTATCAAGCCCCCCGGTATGAATTATCTCAATCATCTAATGAATATATCAGCCTGTTTCCTGCCGGTTCATCATCCGCGATATTTACGGATTCAAGAAATCTGTTTTTTGCGCTTTCGGCTTCATGATCTGACCTCGCGTATATCTCGGCCAGACAGTCTCCCTTCATGACTCTTCCGGAATGCTTTATCTTCATCTCAAGGCCTACCGAAAGATCTATCTTCTGCTCCTTGGTGACCCTTCCTCCCCCCAAGAGCTTTACGCATTCACCGATCCCCGCACAGTCACTGACACATAAATAACCGCTTCTTACGGCATAAACCTCAAGCTTCACCGGAGATTGGGGGAATAAGGAATAATCATCTATGACATCCGGATCTCCATGCTGGGCCTCGATCATATTCCTGAATGATTCAAGTGCCTTTCCGGAAGATACGGCTTCACAGGCAAGCTCCCACGCCTTCTCCCTCGAATCCGTCACGCCGCCGGCCGTTATGATCTCAGGTAATATGACCTCCATAACTTCATAAACATCCGGTGGCGCATTCCCCTTCAAAGCCTCGATGGCCTCTATTACCTCGATCGAGTTGCCTATGGCATGTCCAAGAGGTTCATTCATATCCGTTATCACGGCCTTCATTTTCAATCCGGCCCTTCTTCCTATATCCAGCATGATCTTCGCAAGAGCGCAGGCCTTTTCCTCATCCTTCATAAATGCGCCTGTTCCGTGGGTCACCTCAAGAACTATGGCATCACTCCCCGCTGCTATCTTTTTGCTCATGATCGATGAAGCTATCAGCGGTATGCTCTCTACCGTTCCGGTAACATCCCGCAAAGCATACAGAAGCTTGTCAGCCGGAGCCAGAGTCTTTGTCTGACCGATGATAGCGAGACCTGTATTCTTAACCTGGGATATGAATTCATCTTCTGTAAGTGAAACCGAAAAACCGGGAATGGCTTCGAGCTTATCCAGTGTCCCGCCCGTAAAGCCGAGTCCGCGTCCGCTCATCTTAGCGACAGGAACACCGCATGCCGCGGCCACAGGAGCGGCTATGAGCGTAACCTTGTCACCGACTCCGCCTGTAGAATGCTTATCAACCTTTATCCCCGGGATTGACTTAAGATCCATTATATCGCCTGATTCCGCCATTGCCATGGTCAGCTCAAAGATCTCTTCGTTATCACATCCGTTCAGGTATACAGCCATCAGCAGCGCCGACACCTGATAATCCGGGATCCCGCCTGATACATATCCTGTGATGAAATCACGGATCTCCTTACCGGTGAGTTTTCCCCCATCCCTCTTTTTTTCGATCGTATGAATGAAGCTCATTTGTGATAAGGTTCCTTTCGTATTATCCTGAAGGCCCTGTAGAGCTGTTCTAAAAAAATGACCCTCATAAGCTGATGGGGAAAAGTCATCCTGGAGAAGCTGAGATGCATATCCGCCCTTGCCGTAATGCTGTCGTCAAGTCCGTCCGACCCGCCTATTATAAAGCATATATGACTGACGCCGCCTGTCATGAGCCTGTCAAGATTGTCCGCAAACTCCTCGGATGAAAGCTCAATCCCCGATATTTCCAGCGTGATGATATATGCGTTTTCAGGAATGCTCTGCCTTATCCGCAAAGCCTCGGCCCCGGGATCCGGACCGTCTGCAAGCTCTTTGACTTCAAGGTTCATATAGGTCTTAAGTCTTTTGGCATATTCTGCGGCAGCATCCCTGAGATAGCTTTCCTTCAGTTTGCCGCAGGCAATGAGCGTGACATGAAGCATTTTATGATCTTCCCTCAAAAAGCTCTGAATAGATCTCCTCGGTAAGCTCTGACATCAGAGCATCCTCCACGTCCATGAACCTTTCACATATCTTATCCTTTATAAGATCCGTCCGTTCGAAATACAGATCATTATCCTCAAGCTCAGTATCAAGTATCCCGTCCAGCGCATCAGCATCGTATGCTTCAAGGAACCATTTCTTGATCTCTTTCTTTTTTTCGGTCTCTCTTTCCGCATCCTGAAAAAGAACCTTTGCCCTCCTGAAGGAATGGATACCCGCAAACAGGAACACTGCAAACATAAAGGTCATAACGACCTTGGTAACCGTACCGATCACCCCGTTCAACACAAGCGGAATAACCCCGGTAAACACCAGTATCATCGCTATAATTCCGAGTCCGCCGCAGACTGTCAGCGCATATCCGGAGGATTTAAGATCTCTGGCTCTCTCGTTCAGCGTCATGCTTATTTACCGCAAAGGTATTCGTCTATTGCTTTTGCGGCCTTTCTGCCGGCTCCCATCGCAAGGATAACCGTGGCGGCTCCTGTGGCGCAGTCGCCACCCGCAAACACACCTGCTCTGGATGTAGCTCCTGTCTCTTCATCGGCAACGATGCACTTCTTCCTGTTTGTTTCGAGATTCTCCGTTGTACTTGAGATGAGCGGATTCGGTGTGGTCCCCAGAGCCATTATGACCGTATCGCATTCTATTTCATATTCAGACCCCGGTATCTCGACAGGCCTTCTCCTGCCTGACGCATCCGGTTCACCAAGCTCCATCTTTATCACTCTTATTCCCTTTACGAGACCTTCTTCATCTTCAAGTATCTCTACGGGATTTGTAAGCAGTGCAAACTCAATGCCTTCCTCTTTGGCGTGATGAACCTCCTCGGCACGGGCCGGGAGCTCCTTCTCTGATCTTCTGTACACCACGGTCACATCGGATCCGAGACGCAGAGCGGTACGTGCGGCATCCATAGCCACATTGCCTCCGCCGACGACCACTGTCTTCTTTCCGGTATTTATCGGGGTATCATAGTCCTCCCTGTATGCCTTCATCAGATTGGCACGTGTGAGATATTCATTTGCCGAATACACTCCCAGCGCCTGCTCTCCGGGAATATGCATGAACATCGGGAGTCCGGCACCAGAAGCGATATAAACGGCTTCATACCCCTGATCCTCCATGAGTTCATCTATTGTCTCGGATCTTCCGATGATATAGTCTGTCCTGATCTCAACACCGAGAGATATGACATTTTCTATCTCTTTGGCCACTACCTCATCCTTAGGGAGACGGAATTCCGGTATGCCGTATACGAGAACTCCTCCGGCCTTATGAAGGGCCTCAAAAACGGTGACATCATATCCCATTTTGGCAAGGTCTCCCGCACAGGTAAGTCCCGAGGGACCGGCTCCTATCACGGCTACCTTTCTTCCCTTTTTTTCAGCCTGCATTACGGGAACTATGCCATGCTCCCTTGCCCAGTCGGCAGCAAAACGTTCGAGCTTACCTATGGATACGGCCTCACCTTTTATTCCCCT
>CACZRA010000330.1 GCA_902783395.1 uncultured Lachnospiraceae bacterium | reverse complement strand
TTCTGTTTCACGCTTCATATCCTTTTTCGCAATACTTTCCCTCTTGTCATAAAGTTTTTTGCCCCGTCCGAGCCCTATGAGAAGCTTGACCTTTCCGTGTGTAAGATATACCTCAAGAGGCAGGAGCGAGTAGCCCTTCTGTGTAAGCTTACCCTGAAGCTTTGTTATCTCTTTTTTATGCGCGAGCAGCTTCTTGTCCCGAAGGGGATCCTTATTGAATATATTTCCCTTTTCATAGGGCGAGATATTCATACCGTAGATGATAAGCTCGCCGCTTCTTGCATCGATATATGCCTCCTTTATGGAGCACTTTCCGGCACGTATCGACTTTACCTCAGTACCGAAAAGCTCTATGCCCACTTCCAGCTGATCTTCTATGAAGTAATCATGAAAGGCTTTTTTGTTGTTTGCAATGATCTTCCTGTCAGCCATTCCTGTTACCTTATCTCAAAATCTATCTCACATGCAAGCTTGTCCGCGCGGACTACCCTTATCCTCACAGGATCTCCGAGAGTATATTTTTTTCCCGAAGCACGTCCGATGACCCTGTGTCCCGCCTCATCAAGCTCGTAATAATCATCCGTCATTTCCCTTAAAGGTATCATCCCTTCGACACAGTTGGCAAGCTCAACATATATACCCCATTCGGTAACCCCGGAGATGATGCCGTCATATTCGTCTCCTATATGGTCCTGCATATATTCGACCATCTTCAGCCTGTCTGCCTCCCGCTCGACATCATCGGCTCTTCTTTCAAGAAAGCCGGATCTTTCGGCTACCCCGCCGAGGATCGCTTCATAATGCGCGATGCGCCTGTCGGTAAGAGAGAATCTCAGATACTCCTTTATGATGCGGTGGATCTGCAGATCGGGATAACGTCTTATCGGTGAGGTAAAATGTGTGTAATGCTCCATGGCAAGACCGAAATGTCCTCTCTGCTCCGTGGAATACCTTGCCTGCGCCATGGTCCTCAGCAGAAGCGAGTGGATGAGCTTTTCCGCCCCGCTTCCTTCCGATTCCTTCAAAAGCCTCTGCAGCTCCTTCCCGTCCGCTTTCCCGTCTTTTTTCATCCTGATATGAAAGCCTGAGCGGATCATGAAAAAAGCCAGATCCCTTACTCCGTCCTCATCCGGATCATCATGTACCCTGTATATGAAGGGCAGGTTCAGTTTAAAAAAGGTATCTGCAACGGTCTCATTTGCGAGAAGCATGAAATCCTCGATAAGCCTCGTGGCATCATTTCTTTCCCTGACCCTTACATCCTCGGTCCTGCCGGAGGGGCCCAGCACTATCTCCGGTTCCGGGAGATCAAAATCAATGGCTCCGTGCTTTTCCCGCCTGTGTCTTATCATCCCGGACAGGGCAGCCATATCCCGGAGCATGGGTACAATATCAGCGTACTCTTCACAAAGCTCCTCATCCCCTTCAAGTATCTTCTGTACCCTGCCGTATGTCATCCTGTAACGGCTCCTTATGATACTCTCCGTGATCCTCGACTTCTTTACCTTTCCCTTCATGTCAAGGGTCATGATACATGAAAGGGTGAGCCTGTCCTCATAAGGATTGAGCGAGCATACATCGTTTGACAATATCTCCGGCAGCATGGGTATGACCCTGTCCGGAAGATAAACCGAGGTTCCCCTCTTTAACGCCTCATCATCAAGCAGGGAGCCCTCAGTCACATACTCGCTGACATCGGCTATATGAACCCCGAGCTCATAACCGTTTTCATTCCGCACAAGGCTTACGGCATCATCAAAGTCCTTCGAATCATCCCCGTCTATGGTTATTATCATCATATCCCGAAGATCACGTCTGTCACCGTTATCATTATCCTTATGCTCCGCAGCCTCGGCGGCTTCCCTCAGAACCTCCTTTGGAAAACTCCCGGGAAGTCCGTAGCTTCTTACGAGTGATGTGATATCAACACCGGGGCTGTCGACAGTGCCCAGGATCTCCGTAACTATTCCCTCACTCTTCCGCCTTCTGCTCCTGTTTCCGTATTCGGTGATCTTTACTACGACCTTTTCGCCGTCCTTCGCTCCCTTGCTCCTCTCGCGGCTGACAAATACATCATCCGTATAGTGCTTGTTATCGGGTATCACAAATCCGTACGCGATCTCCCCGGTGCGTCTGCTCCTGGTTCCGGCTTCAAAGGTTCCGACTATGCTTTCCGCGGCACGGGATATCACCCTTGTGATCTCGCCCTCGGCATTCTTTTTTCCCTTGGAGGGTTTGGTTACATGCACCTCGACCGTATCGCCGTGC
>CACZRA010000329.1 GCA_902783395.1 uncultured Lachnospiraceae bacterium | reverse complement strand
TTTGCCGTAAGCTCGGCAGCTCTTTTATTCCAGGAGGTGTTTTCCTTATCGAGCTCCACCAGAAGCCTTGTGTGGTTCTCTTCCTTAAGCAGTGTCTCAAGCTTCTCTGCTATCTCGTCACTGTCGTGCGGATCGTTTATCATATCCATGGCTTCCGTCTTTTTTATCACGCTCAAAGCCCCGCATTCCTTTGAAATAAGCACATCAGCGTATGAAAGCAGGGCCTCTATCGGAGCGAGCCCGAAGGTCTCGAATACGGAATTCTGGACGAAGATCTTGTTCTTATGATATTCGCGCATAAGCGTATCATGGGGGACAAGCCCGATGTCACGTACGAACGGAAACGCGGCTATCGCTTCGCTGTCCGCGCCCCTGTCTCCCGCTACGGTCAGGGTTATATTGTGCCCGTTCGAATTCAGCTTTTCCACAGCCTTGCAAATATTGATTATGCATTTCCTCGGCATGCCGCCGCCGACCGATATTATTCCCTCGGGATCGCGCTCGTCTGCCGTTGCGTTCTCTCTTATCATATCCCAGTCAATTCCGTTCGTTACGTGAGAGATCTTGTCTGCGTACTGCGGATAGCGGGCCTTAAGCCAGTCCTCAAACTGTCTTGATACCGCAAGTATCAGATCGGTCATTTCCATCATCCGGCGCTCGTCCCGGGCCATGCCCTCGTCGGGGACATGATTTATGCCGTTTTCGTACTCGACGGCGCCGTGCATAAGATAGGCGGATTTCTTTCCGAAGAGCTTTCCTATCCTCATGGCAAGGATATTCTGCCTTGAATGCCCCGAGAGAAATAAGACCGATGACCGCGGTATTTTCACCAGAAGCTCGAAAAACCTCGCCGCCTTCGACGTCGAAGCGATATAATCCGCTCTGCGGACTCCGGCAGCGACTTTGGATCGCCGTTCACCCTTTCCGGGGAGCTTCGCTCCCGTCAGGGTTTCGATATAGTATTTCGTGACCAGAGCCGGTCCGGTACCGCTGTAGTAATCACCGATGATAAGGATCATGACAAAAAGTCTTTCACTTCCTGAAGCTGTGCTTCCATAGTACGTCTTCCGATATCATATACCCTCTGAAGCTCTTCGGGATCATGCTCGGTATGATTGATATGGAGGTGATCCGACGGCTGTATGACAAGGACATTGCCGTCAAGGGCACATCTTTTCACATAGTCGAGTTCCTTGTTGTACATGATGTGACGTCTTGCCATGGCGCGTACCATTTCGGGGTATTTACGCAGGAAAAAACCTATGACCCGCATATCGCGGGCGGGCTCCTTACGGTATCCGGGCGGCTGGGTCAGCACCACGACATTCTTTTCGAAGCCTTTCTTCTGCATGAACCTTAATGGTATGGAATCGGCCATGCCCCCGTCCAGGTATCTGTGTCCCAGGATCTCGACGGGTCTTGAGGCTATGGGCATGGATGCGGATGCCCTGAAATACAGCATGTCGATCCCCGAGCCCTCCTTCAGCTCCTTATATACTGCCTTTCCGGTGTCCACGTCCGTCATCACGGCGTAGAGAGGCATGGGATTGGCTCTGTAGGTTTCAAGATCGAACGGATCATAATGGAACGGGACCTTCTCATAGCAGAACTCTGCTCCGAACATATCACCCGTCAGTATCAGCGATGCCACGGAGCAGTAGCGCCATTCCTTTGCAAAGCGCTTGTTGTACCTTATGGCTCTGCCGATCTGCTTTGATTTCAGGTTGCAGCCGAAGATCGCTCCGGCGGATACTCCGACTGCTCCGTCAAATGTGATGCCGTTTTCCATCATTACATCCAGCACGCCTGCGGTGAACATCCCGCGCATGGCGCCGCCTTCCATTACTATTCCTGTACTCATTGTATTCCTCCGTATCAGGCCTTTATGTACGGGTTATTATAACTCTTTTTCTGTAAGTTTTATAGTTATGGAAAACCGGGACTTTTTGGTATAATGTGAAGATGAAGGACTTGATGGCATGTGGTATGTAGTACAGGCAAGAAGCGGCGAAGAGCAGGAGATAAAGCTATACATCGAAAAGACCGCGGAGACGGGGCTTTGCAGGGTGATACTGCCGCTTTATGAAGATGTATACAGAAGAGGCGGCATCGGACATATCGTCTTGAAGAAGCTCTTTCCGGGTTATCTTTTCATAGAAACCGAAGACCCTGACGGAGTATACAGTCATATCCGCAAGGTGCCCCATTTTACAAGGATGCTCGCCATGGATGAGGGAGAAAGGGAGAAGACCTTTCTTACGGTAGGCCGGGAGGATGAGGAATTCATAAAGAGCCTTACGGAAGACGGTCTCATGCATGTGAGCTATATCAGGCGCGCAAAGAGCGGACGCATAGAGGAGATCACGGGGCCTTTAAGTCTTTATTCATCCCATATCAAAAAGCTGGACATCCCGCACCGGAGGGCGATCGTGGAGGCAGATATCCTCGGCAAGCACAGACGGATCAAATATCCACTCTGGACGGATGCGGATCCGCACCTTGCCTGGCTTGACGAAAAACGGAATGTAAGCCCGGAAATCCTTTCGACGAAGACATGGGATATAGGGATACACGACGGCGATAAGGTAAGGGACGAGACGGGGATATACGGAGACCTGGAATTTACCGTTACGAAGGTGGATGCAGCGAGAAGGATCGTATATGCCGCTGCTGAGATGTTCGGAACAAAAGTGCGCTTCGAGATGAACGCGGACGACCTGGCGGTGATAGAGTAAACTGAAAAGTAATTTGACGAAAGTTATCAAAAACGATAATATTATAGTATGATCAGATCCGGGAATTACAGGGTTATCTGGAAGAAAAAAATAGAGAAACGCATAAGAAAATGCCCTGTATATATACAAGAGAAATTCTGGCTGCTTGTAAACGATCTTGAAAAAAACGGTCCGGTCCAGAGAAACTGGAAGAATTTCTCATCGCTTGGGAAGAATCTATATCATTGCCATTTGGATTATAATTGGGTGGCGGCATGGTATTCGGAAAATGGATCTATCGTAGTGGAGGTGACATATGTTGGTAGCAGAGAAGACGCACCATATTAACTCTTATATATACGGTCAGGGAGCCGAACTGATCATCAGCGTACTTAAGGAGGCAATGCCTGAGCTTGAAATCCTTCCTGCGGAAGAAAATCCGGAAGGAGATGAGGAATATGCAGAGGTTTCCCAATCGGAGTGGTTCAGGGGGATGGCGGATGCCATTTCACCCGGAACGATTCTCAGGATACGCCGTGAGAACAAGGGATGGACACAGGCGGAATTGTCAGAGAAGTGCGGGATAGCAATCCCTAATATTTCCCTTATGGAAGCCGGGAAAAGAAATATAGGCATAAGAAGTGCCAGAAAGCTGGCAGACAGCCTTGAATGCAGTGTAGATGATTTTGTTAATTGGGAAAACCAATCTTCCGCCCGGAATTAAAAAGCCGCTAATTGAGATAACACGCTGTAAACAGTGACGGGAAATGAATTCCGTTGAAAGACTGCAAATAAATGATCAGGCAGCGGGCCTTTTGAAGTTATGGACAGTTATGGAAGAAATACAAAGTTATGGAGAGTTATGGAAAAGGCCGGGGATGGTGAGTTGTTTGATAGAGGCAGCAAAAAATGATAAAACTGTCAGAAAGATCAAATAGCCGTTACCTGTGAGAAAATCCAAAATCTGCAATATAATCTAAAACAGAAATTCTGTCGATATTATATGTATGTGTGTGGCGAATGCGACCCTGTATCGTAAGGGGGCCGCTCCCTTCTAAAACGCACACAGATCATGAAGTATCCTGTGTCCTGCAGTGGTACATGCCGCGCGGATCACGGATACGGACATAAAATCTGCTCATGTTGCATCCGGAGAACGGATGTGATATGGCGAAGCCATGCCGGAAAAGTGTTTCCACTGATTTGATTTGTCATAACGAAAGTGATAGCATATGTCATGTAAGCAGTTTTTCTCAAACATGACTATGGCATAAGCCGTCTATATTCTGAAATTTCTGAAATTCCTGCTTATAATCCAACATTAACAGGCGGGAGAAGAAAAGGACAGAAACCTTCAGTGTTCGTGGCTGTCTCCTGCCGGTATTCATTCCGAAAAAGGAGGCATAAAACATGCAAGGAACAATGAAGGTAAAATCGTATGATGAACTGGAGTTCAGGGATGACTTCATGTTCGGGAAGGTGATGCAGGACAAGGAGCTCTGTCATGATGTGCTGGAGTGTCTGTTGCAGAGGCCGGTAGGAGAGCTGAAAGACATCCAGACGCAAAGGGAGATACGGTACACGGTCGACGGCAAACCGATAAGGTTGGACATATATACCAGGGACGATGATGGGATATATGACGCCG
>CACZRA010000328.1 GCA_902783395.1 uncultured Lachnospiraceae bacterium | reverse complement strand
CTGTCCTTATGCTTTGAAAAACGGGTGACAAGGAACTGACAGCAGATGGTATCAGGTGATTTACAATCCATGCATGCCCCCGTCCTGCTGCAGGGCGTATCAAGGCCGAAACGCTGGGCGTTTATCGGAGCAGCCACATTCCTTGCCCTCTTCATCGCGCTGTCAAGATCTGCGCAGATCTTATTCATGCCGACTATGAAGACGACCTTTTTGGGCCCGTATGCGATCGCGGATACACGGTTTGAATTACCGTCAATATTGACCAGTATACCGTCATCGGTCATTGCATTGCAGCTTGCGATATATACGTCCGCATCATAAGCCTTAAGAACAGCTGCTCTTTTATCCTCTTCCCTGTCTCTGTCAATGTAGCTGTAGCTGCCCTTCTTAAGCGCCTCAACCAGCCCTGTCTCATGAGCGCTCATACAGCCGCCCATGGTTACCGTACTTCCCTCCGGGATAAGATCCAGAGCCTTCTGAAGAGCCTCTCCGGCCGATGCCGCATAATAACCCGACATATTCCTTGACTCAAGTCCTTTTATCACCTTTTCAGCCAGCAGCCCGTTTCTTTTGGTTATGTTTTCGTTCATTATTTTTTTCCTTTCAATTGCTTGTCGGTGTTAGCGGAAAGATCATCCAGCTTCTTCTTCGCCCAATCCTTCCCGCCGAGACCGAAAGCCAAAGCAAATGCTGCGGCTGCAGCTACACAGATGCAGGTAAACAGGACCTTTATAATATCCTGTGATATGCCGAGCTGGTTTATGGCCATAAAGCCTGCGAGAACCATTATGACTATCCTTGCCGTAAGCGCCATCGATGCTGCATTTGGATATACTTTTGTGATGGCTTTCTGTACCCATACCGAAGCTGCCCATGCCGCAAGGACGATAAGACATGCCGCGAATACCGAAGGCATATAATTCACTATGATATTGCCCACCTCTGTGAGCACCTCTATCCCGAGTATCTTTACACCTGCCACTACAAATATAATATCAATAACAACCGTTACAACATTACCTATTATCTTCGAAGCCGGGGTTGCATTCTCATTGCTGTTCTGATATGTATCCCTGCTGAACTTATCTATACCTGTACCTGCAAGTATCGTCTGAACAAGACCTCCGGTAATACGTGCAAGGAATACGCCGAACACAACAAGGATGACAGCCGCAAAAAGAGCGGGGATAAAGTGGAATATAGCTCCGACCATCTCGGTTGCTGGGTCACTTATCGCCGAAATGCCGAGAACCTGTACACCGGCAACCACAAATACTATCAGGATGAGCGCGTATACGATCTTCGAAACGATATCGGAAAAGGCGCTTCCCTCCTTCGGTGTGATATTCGCCTTCTCCTGAAGGGAATCAAATTTCGCCTTCTTGAGCAGCGAATTTACTATCTGTGAGACAAGTCTTGCAAGAAAAATACCGAACGCGATAAGAATAATAGACGCAATTATATTTGGAATGAATCCAAGGAACTTCGCAACGGTAGTGGTTATGGGATCAGTGACGGAATACATCTCGAGTTTTTCCAGCGCCCCCGGGAGAAACAGGAAGAAAACAACGGCATATACAAGATTACCTATCGTATCTATGGTCCCTGCCGAGCTCGCCTTAACCTCAAGGGGCGTAGTTGCCGCATTCTTTTCATAGAAGCGCTTTACGATCTTCCGTACAAGGCTCCGACAAAGTGAAGCCGCTATCAGCGCAATCACCAACAGAATAACCGCCCATACGATATTAGGTATCGGCTCAAAAAAACCATACATCCAATCCATCTCTTATCTCCTTTCAAACATGAGCTCTGTTAATAACATTAGTTTTTAATGTATTCCAGGCAGAATCAGATACCGGGATTATACCACCAAATACGTTTTTTTTCCATAGGATCACAGCATTTTCGACATAAGCGCTTCACCGTTTTCCCTGAACCATCTGACACTTTTTTTGTATTCAGGCAGCACCCTTCCGACCTCCTCCCAGAAACGCCTTGAATGATTCATTTCCTTCCTGTGGCAGAGCTCATGCACTACCACATAATCAAGATGCTCGCGTGGAGCCAGCATGAGCAGGCAGTTAAAATTAAGATTCCCCTTTGACGAGCAGCTTCCCCAGCGGCTTCTCTGGTTTCTTATCGTGATCCTGCCATAGGTCACCCCCACTATGGGAGCAAAATATCCGACTCTTTCAGGGATGACTTTGGCCGCCTCTTCAGCAAGCTTCCTTATCTCATCCATTGAAAGCCTGGCGGAAGCATCCTGCTCCAGAAGCCTTTCTTCCGCCTTTTTCCTGTGCTTTAATATCCAGTCACGGCTCTTATCAAGAAAAAGGTTGATATCCCTTTGGGACATAAAATACGGCGCACGGATCAGCACCGAAAGATCCGGCTGTATCTCTACGGATATACTCTTCCTCCGGCTCCTCCTGATATAATATCTTATCCCGTTATCTTCCGTCTCACTGCTCAATCCGTATGCTCCTGACTGTACAGTGCATAAGCCCTGTCCTCCTCATCATGCATATATTCCGTATCTGTTTTCCCTGATATGTCTTCCTTCACCGTCTCCTGCACAGCCTCCTCATATCCGGTAAGAGCCGCAAACGGAGAAAACTGCGCTGCCCTGTCGTGCATGGACATCTGAGGGTGCGTCCTTGATACGTGATGGGGCAGACCTATGATGTCATCGTAATTCTTTTTCATATTATTATCTCCCTCACATCCTGTGTCCGCCGATCTGCCTGTTGCGCTCTTTCGCAGTGGCCCCTTTCTCAAAGCTTGTCCCCCTCAGCACTGCATTTTTGCCGTATTTCAGCTTTATATCTATCACGGCATCCTGAAGCTGCCTTTCCTTTTTCCGGATCTCCAGATCTTTAAGGCGCTCTTCCTCTCTTTTTCCATAGTCCGTAAACAGGTTCATCTGCTCATACCTTCCGCCATCCCGGAAAGTACTCCCCTCTTCTTCCTTTGTAACATGATTTGCCACTATATATACCCGCCTTATCAGCAGATCCTTATTGACCTCCCTGTCATATACGGCCAATGCCGCATTTATGATCTTTTCCGTAGAGGATACCGGACTTTCCAGATTGAAGGTCCCGTGGGAATGCTTAGGCACCTGTCTGCCATAGTGATCCGATACTGTCTCCCCTCTGTACTTTTTCATTATCTCCGGATCCTTGAGATTCTCCGTGTCATAGCATACGGTCAGGACTATCTGATCCGTAACGAGCTTCTTCACCACAAGATCATAGGACAGCATTTCGGCCATCTCCTTTATTATGATGCGGCCTTCCTCTCTTTCATAGGGTCTCATAAGGACCTGCCCCTGGCTTATACTGTTATTCTCCGGCTTATATGCCTTGATCTCAGCTAATGTACATGGTTCATACCCCCAGGCATGGTCTATCAGAAGCTCTGCATTTATCCCGAAAAGCCTGTACAGCAGCTCCTCATTATAAAAATCCGACGCCTTCCCCAGCGAACATCTCGCCACATCTCCCATCGTTACAAGACCGTATTCCGCAAGCTTTGATGCGTATCCTCTGCCGATTCTCCAGAAATCCGTTATAGGCTCATGATCCCACAAAAGCTTCCTGTAGCTCATCTCATCGAGCTGTGCTATCCTGACGCCGTCCTCATTTGCGCTCATGCGTTTAGCCTCTATATCCATTGCGATCTTTGCAAGGTAAAGATTGGTTCCGACTCCTGCCGTGGCGGTGATCCCCGTCTCCGCGGCCACTTCCCTGACCATCTTCACGGTAAGTTTCTCAGGGGTCATATCGTAGATCTTAAGGTACGAGGTCAGGTCTATGAATACCTCATCTATGGAATAAGCGAAAATGTCATCTGGAGATACATATCTGAGATAAATTGAATAGATCCTGGTACTGTACTTCATATACAGCGCCATCCTCGGCTTTGCTACAATATAATCAAATCCGAGCTCACGCGCCCTGGCCTCGACTTCAAAAAGCCTGGCTCTTCCGGAGATCCCGAGTTCCTTCAGGGCAGGAGTTACCGCAAGACATATGGTCTTGTCGGTTCTGGCCTTATCCGCGACCACAAGCCTTGCGGTCAGAGGATCGAGACCGGCCTCTGTGCATTCTACCGAGGCGTAGAATGATTTAAGATCGATCGCTGCGTATGCATTCATTTGACATGGATTACCGATCATGTATAATCAAATCTGTTGCAATATCGGCACCGTGACAGTCATTCCGGAAAAGACCGGTACCGTGATGCCGTCTTGCAATATTGTAACACACAAATATACTTACGATACAACGGAGCAAATGGCGAAAGAACTTATCAGATTTGAGCACATATCCAAATCCTTTGAAAACACGGATGTGCTTAAGGATCTTACTTTATCCATACATGAAAACGAATTTCTTACCCTGCTGGGGCCGAGCGGCTGCGGCAAGACAACTACCTTAAGGATACTCGGAGGCTTTGTTGCTCCCGATAAAGGAAAAGTTTTTTTTAATGACGAGGATATCACTGATCTTCCCCCGAATAAAAGACCGCTGAATACGGTATTTCAGAAATATGCTCTCTTCACCCATATGAATGTGGCCGAAAATATAGCCTTCGGTCTTAAGATAAAAGGGAAGAGCAGCCGGGAGATAAAGGAGAAAATTGAATACTCCCTTAAGCTCGTAGGTCTTGAAGGATTTGAAACGCGCTCTCCCGCTTCCCTGAGCGGAGGACAGCAGCAGCGTATAGCCATAGCAAGGGCGATTGTAAATGAACCCAGGGTTCTTCTTCTTGATGAACCCTTAGGCGCTCTCGACCTTAAGCTTCGTCAGGGTATGCAGTATGAGCTCAGACGTCTGAAGGAGGAGCTTGGCATCACCTTCGTATATGTTACGCATGACCAGGAGGAGGCACTTACGATGTCCGATACCGTGGTTGTCATGAATCAGGGTATAATCCAGCAGATAGGAACCCCTGAGGATATCTATAACGAGCCTCAGAATGCCTTTGTTGCCGATTTCATCGGTGACAGCAACCTTTTGGACGGCATCATGATCCGCGATTGTCTGGTGAGCCTGGGCGGTCTCGAAATGCCCTGTGTAGACACAGGCTTCGGCTGCAACACCCCGGTGGATGTCGTAATAAGACCTGAGGATGTCGAGCTGGACGCAAACGGCAAAGGACAGACCCACGGAACGGTGACCTCGATAATGTTCAAAGGAGTTCATTGGGAAATGCATGTTGAGAGCGACATAGGTATCACCTTCCTTGTCCAGACAACGGAGCATTTTCCTGTAGGGAGTACGGTAGGCATAAGCGTCGATCCTTACAACATACAGATCATGCATAAGCCGTCCAGTGAGGATGCGCAGGTATTCGACCAGAATGAGGCTCCTGCGGGAGAAAGCTATGAACCGTAGCAGGACAAGGCTGCTTGCCATCCCATACATCATCTGGGTCGCGGGCTTTACCGTGATACCGCTCATCTTCATCATCACAAAAGCCGTAACCGATGAAAACGGTATGCTTACGGCTTCCAATCTCTTTGCAATTTTTGATCCTCTTCACCGCAAGGCTCTTATGATGTCGCTGCTTCTCGCCTTCATCAGCACCGTCATATGCATAATCATAGCCTATCCGGTAGCAATAATACTCAGGGGAAGCCATATCAGGAAAAAGAACATTATCCTGTTTGTCCTGATCCTTCCTATGTGGATGAATTTCATTCTCCGCATACTTGCCATGCAGATGCTCATTTCAAACAACGGTATAGTCAATCATATTCTCGAGACCCTGGAGCTTCCCCCCTTAAAGCTCATAAACACGCCTCAGGCTATAGTGATCGGTATGGTATACGACTATCTTCCGTATATGATGCTTCCGATATTGAACAGTGTCCTGTCAATCTCAGAGGATGTGATCGAGGCGGCAAAGGATCTCGGCTCGGACAAAATGCATGTGCTGCTTCATATAATCCTCCCTCTTTCCCTTACGGGAGTCGGAAGCGGGATCACCATGGTATTTGTCCCGTCCATGACGGAATTTGTAATAGCAAATATCCTCGGAGGAGGAAAGATCCAGCTTTTGGGAAATATCATCGAACAGGAATTTACGGTCACCATGAACTGGAACCTCGGCTCCGGCTTAAGTGTTTCCCTGATGGCCTTTGTTCTCATAACCTCGTTTGTTTTCGGAAGGAACAATGAGGATGCCGCGGCAGGTATAAGCATATGAAGATCACGGGAGTTCTCGGAAAAATATACATAGCCCTTGTAATGTTCTTTCTCTACGCTCCCATAGCGGTGCTTATAGTCCTTAGCTTCAACGCATCCAGATCAAGGGTCATATGGGGCGGCTTTACCATGAAGTGGTACACGGCACTGCTTGACAGCCGTGCGATAATGACCGCTCTGGGCACGACCGTTGCCCTTGCCCTGCTGTCGGCTCTGATAGCTTCCGTACTCGGTCTTTTCGGTGCCATAGGGATCTACTCAATGCGCAGAAGAAACTACAGGATCATGCTTTTTGCTACCAATATCCCGTTGGTCAATGCGGACATAGTGACAGGCATAGCACTTCTGCTTTGGTTTGTAAGATTCCTCCCCCTCGGTTTTTCCTCAGTGCTGCTCGCACATGTGACCTTCAATATCCCTTACGTTATCCTCTGCGTGCTCCCCAAGCTCAGGGACATGGATATGTTCCAGTACGAAGCGGCGCTTGATCTTGGTGCGGGAGAGCCGTATGCCTTTGTACATATACTGATACCGCAGATCCTGCCGGGCGTTCTGTCAGGATTTCTGATGGCCGTGACCATGTCCATGGATGATTTCGTCATCACGTATTTCACCAAGGGGCCCGGGGTGAATACACTTTCCACGCTTATCTACGGTGAGATAAAAAAAGGTATAAAACCTGAAATGTATGCCCTGTCTACAATTTTATTCTTTATTGTGTTAATATTACTGATATTGGTCAACCTTCCGTATGACCGTATGTTTACGCGGACACGCCGCGTCAGATGAATTTGTAAAGGAACTATGATGAAAAAAAAGATACTCTCGTTAACAGTTGCCGTTTCGCTTTGCATCACTCTTTTTTCAGGCTGCGGCCAGGCAACAGCCATAGGCAGCGGTGACGTCCTTACGATATTTAACTACAGCGAATACATCGATCCTCAGATGCTCGAGCTCTTCACCAAGGAAACCGGTATAGAGGTCAAGTATGAGGAAGCGACCACCCCCGAAGAACTCTACACCAAGTATAAATCCGGCGGTATTTCCTATGATCTTATCTGCACCTCCGACTATATGGTAAAGAGGCTTATAGATGAGGGCGAGGCTGTTCCGGTAGACTTCGCTTCGATGTCAAACTCCCATAACATCGGACAGAAATACTGGGATATCTCAAAGGCGATCGATCCCGGGAATGAATATGCCCTCCCTTACTTCTGGGGGACCATCGGGATCCTCTACGACACCACAAAGGTCAAGGGCAATATCGACAGCTGGGACGTGCTTTTTGACGGTGAGTACAAAAACGATATCATCATGCAGGATTCCATGCGGGACACCTTCATGATAACTCTTAAATATCTCGGATATTCGCTTAACACCGATAATGAAGACGAGATAAGAGAAGCTGCAGAGCTGCTTATGAAGCAGAAGCCGGATGTGGAAGCTTATCTTGTGGATGAAGCCCGTGATGAGGTCGTGGCAGGGAATGCCGCCATGGCAGTAGTATATTCGGGCGAAGCCTATCTCGGAAATCAGTACAATCCGGATCTTCAATATGTGATCCCGAAAGAGGGCTCCAATCTGTGGATCGACTCATGGATAATGACAAAAAGCTGTACGAACCCCGATGCAGCAAAGAAGTTTATGGATTTCCTGTGCAGAAAGGATGTAGCTGAGGCAAACTTCGAGTATATTTATTATTCCACTCCCAATGAGGCGGTCATAAATTCCATGCCTGCGGAGCTAAAAAATAACCCCGCAGTCGTTCCTACAGACGAATCCATAGCAAACTGCGAGG
>CACZRA010000327.1 GCA_902783395.1 uncultured Lachnospiraceae bacterium | reverse complement strand
ACCCATGAGATGGGCTTTGCGAGGGAAGTGGCGACAAGGGTCATGTTCATAGATGAGGGTATAATCATGGAAGAGAACACACCGGACAGGCTCTTCAGTGATCCGCAGTCAAAACGTCTGCAGGATTTCCTGTCCAAGGTTCTTTGAGTGAATAACGTTTCAGGTTTACTTTACCCTGTCGTTTGTGTTATCATGCAACACAGTGTTTTTTTATAAATTTGGAGGACATTATGAAAAAGATCATCAGTTTATTACTTACAGGCGTGCTTGCAGCGGCGCTGGTCAGCGGATGCGGCACGACCGACAAGGCTGCGGGAGACTCTTCGGTGGATTCACCGATACTTGAGGACGGAGTGCTGACCGTCGGTACAAATGCGGAATTCCCGCCTTTTGAATATGTCGGGGACAACGGACAGCCTGACGGTTTTGACATAGCCTTGATAAAGGCTGTGGGCGAGAGACTCGGGGTAGAGGTAGTAGTCGAGAATATGGAATTTGATTCTCTTGTATCATCGATAGGCTCCAAGACGGATGTCGCGATCGCCGGAATGACGGTTACAGAGGAGAGAGAGCAGACAGTGGATTTCTCCGTGCCTTACTACAGCGCATTACAGCATGTGCTCGTTCCCAAGGGATCGACCATAGCTTCCTATGACGATCTTGTAGGCAAGACCATAGGCACGCAGCTCGGGACCACCGGGGATTTTATCGTTGAAGAGATAGAGGGAGCCACGGACCAGCAGTACAATAAGGCCATCGATGCCGTTAACGACCTTGTGAACGGAAGGCTTGACGCGGTAATTATCGACAGCAATCCTGCAGGAGTATTTGCCTCCAAATTTCCGGATCAGATAGATGATCTGGACGGAGAGAAGTTCGGATTTGAGATCGAGGAATATGCGATAGCCCTTCCCAAGGGGGATACGGCATTAAAGGAAGCGATAGATGTTGCCATAACCGATATCAAGGAAGACGGAACCTTTGATAAGCTCTTAGACCAGTATATGTAAGACAGATGAAGAAGCAGAAGCAGGACGGTTGCAAAAAGGATCTCTTCGGAGGTCCTTTTTTACAGGAGACACTAAAGCTTATACTGATACTGACGGTCTTAGTGATGCTGTCAGGGTGCGGTGAAAAAGAAGCGGATGCAGGAGAGTCTGAAAATACGGAGGCTGAGGAAACAATGAGTGTTGAGACAGAGGCGATGAAGCTGCAGGAGCCTGCTCCGGAAGATACGGTGCCCATGGAGGATGTTACCGCAGGCGAGGCGGCTGCGGAGTCTTCGGGAGCTGTTCCGGTATCGGCGGACGTTGTTCCTTCCGGTCCGGATACTGTATCGGAAAACGAAGCTGGCGGGGAGGAAGAGCCTTCAGAAGAGGAGGAGCCGGAGCAGCCTCCGGAGGGGATATTTACCTCCGAGCCTGTACCGGATGAGGTCTTCGCAAGGATGAGCGGGGTGTCCTTTCCTGCAGACTGCACGATAGCAAGGGAGGACCTCAGATACTTAAGGCTCAGCTATAATGATTTCAAAGGACAGACCCGGCTGGGAGAGCTTGTCTGCAACAAAAAGATCGCGGGGGACATGATAGACATCTTCAGCGAGCTCTATAAACGGGGCTATCAGATCGAAAAGATGAAGCTTATCGATGACTACGGCGGAGACGATGATCTGTCCTGCGCCGACAACAATACCTCCTGCTTTAATTACCGTACGGTCGCGGGATCAAATAATCTTTCAAAGCACGCCATGGGTATTGCCATAGATATCAATCCTTTTTATAATCCGTACGTGACATATCCCGGCGGAGTGGAGCACATCTCGCCTCCGGGCTCAGAGCCTTACGCGGACCGTTCCTCTGATTTCCCTCACAAGATCGGGCCCGGTGACGATGCATATGAGCTCTTTACCGCCAGAGGCTACACCTGGGGAGGAAACTGGAAGACGATGAAGGACTATCAGCATTTCCAGAAAGCGAAATAAAAAAGTATGTTGAAAGCAACAACGATAAATGAGGCATTATGAGCAATAACGGAAAAAAAGTGAAGCTTACCAAGGTGAGCATACTGCATTATATCAGGCTTCTTTACAGATCGGCACTGTTTCTTGTTACCGCCGGATTTTACCTTGCCGGATGGATCAGGGGCGGTGAACCCATATCGGATCCGTGGAATCATTATCCCGTGATCACCTGGCTCGTCTGGCTTGTTTTCATGGTAGAGATGCTGCAGAGGTTATTTCCGTCCAAACTCGAAAGTCCCGGAAGCCAGAAGCAGTTTGCCGGGAACTATATCAAATCAGGAAAGGTTGATATCAAAATACAGGAAAACAACGCGACCATGCTCGTTGCCATTCTCTGGATATCCTTTAATGCAGTGTTCGGGGCTCTTTACATGACGGGGGTATTCAGTGACGGCATCATGGTGCTCATAAGTCTCGGATATTCGGTATGCGATATGATCTGCATCCTGTTTTTCTGCCCATTCCAGTCATGGTTTCTCAAGAATAAATGCTGCAGCACCTGCCGTATCTATAACTGGGATTACGCGATGATGTTCACTCCTCTTTTCTTTGTAAGGGATTTTTACGCCTGGAGTCTTTTCGGTATGTCTCTTGCTATCATGCTGAGATGGGAGCTGACATTTTACAGGCATCCGGAGCGGTTCTCGGACGAGACCAATGAGTTCATAAGGTGCGCAAACTGCACGGAAAAGCTCTGCGCTCATAAGGACCAGCTTCATTCGTTATGGCAGAAGACGGCTGAGCTCACCGCAAAAAAGATAAACTATCTGAAAAAAAAGTGATCATAACCCCCTGGCCGATTCCTCATTTGAGATATCCCTGCCGAAGTATTTGATCGACAGCTCTGTCAGGGTCCCGTCATCGGACAGCTCCTTAAGGGCGTCATTTATCGCGGATTT
>CACZRA010000326.1 GCA_902783395.1 uncultured Lachnospiraceae bacterium | reverse complement strand
CATCTTTCCGTCAGATATTGCTTCATTGAGCTCTCCCACGGAACCTATCCCCATCATGGCTCCCCATTTTGACGATGCTCTCATCGTGGCAAAAAGCTTTGGTCTGTCATCAAAGGGCGGAACAACGGTCGGCGCCTTTCTTTCCGGCAGCTGGAGCATGAGTCCCTCCCCGTAGCTGAAGAGATCGAAATACTTGAGGTATCCGCAGCTCGGGAGCATATATCCGTAAAAATAATCCTGAAAACCATCCAGAGTATATATGTTTATCTTATCCGAGCGTCTGTATCTGAAGAGCTTCTCTTTATCAAACATCCCGCGGTCATGGAACATCCTTATGACCTTATCCAGTGAATGTGAGGTTTTCTGTATGGGCACATCTTCGTCCACAAGCTGCAGCATCCGGTCCTTTATTTTGGAAACGATATCATCCGTAAGAGGAACCTTGCCTTCATAGGTACAGTAATACGCAGCACCTATGGAAAAATCCACCTTGAACCTGTCTACGGAATCTGTTCCTATCACATCATACAAGGCCTTGATGAGGAGAAGCGATGCTGATCTCTTGTATGCCTTATGTCCGGAAATACTGGTAAGATCCTCAAATTCTATCTCACAGTCCGAGGCAACCATATGAAAAAGCTCCTTAAGCTTATTATCTACATTTGCGAGGACTATCTCCGCGCTGTAGTCCTTCCGGAAATCCTTTGCTATAACGGACAGCTTTGTTCCGGCAGGATATTCGTATTCATTGCCTTTGTATTTTATTCTTACGGTATCGCTCATCTGTCACCCTCCTTCAGAGTACGGTATATCTTCTTACGGAATCATCCATAAAGACCTTAAGATCCGGAAGAGTTTTTGAAATATAATCCTTCATGTAGGGAATGAAAAGCTTCTCTATCCCATAATGTCCGGCATCTATGATATTTATCCCCTTTTCGAGGGCATCGACACCGTCATGGTGGCTGATATCACCTGTTATCAGAACATCGCAGCCTTCAATGCAGGCGGTATCGATCGCGGAGGATCCTGATCCCGGCATCACTGCAACCTTAACTATCGTATCCTCCAGGTCCCCGTATACGGCCGCATTATCAAGATCAAAGGCCTGCTTTGTCTTTTCGGCAAGCTCCTCAAGTGAAAGATCTTCCTTTAGATATCCGATGGCTCCCAGTCCGAGATCCTCGCTCAGTGTCGGTTCGAGGACTCTGGTCTCTATGAGTGCGAGTCTGGATGCCGCTTCGTCCGCCATGCAGGTAACATCAAAGTCCGTATGCATGGTAAACAAGGCCATGTCGCAGGCTATGATCTTCATTACTCTTCTGCCGACATAGTTGTCGCTGGATACTCTTCTTACGGGGTGAAATATCAGCGGATGATGGGTAAGGATAAGATCTGCCTTTTTTTTACGGGCGTTTTCTATAGCATCACTTGTAGCGTCAAGAGTAATATAAACCGATGATATTTCTTTTTCCTCATCACCGACAAGAAGCCCCGGATTATCCCAGTTTTCGGAATAATGAACCGGAGCAAGATCGTTAAATGCATTTATCACTTCTTTTAATTTCAAATTTCAAGTACCTCCCTGTAGCTTAGGGCTTTGTCCATAAGCTCCCTTCGTCTGTCCTCAGGCATGGAAGGAGTTCCTTCCGCGAGCATTTTCAGCTCTTTGTAGCCGGCCAGGATAATCTCCCTTATTTCCGGATCCTTCAGTGCTTCACGGATGAATCTCCCGAATCTGAAGTCCGTATCGCTGTATTCTCCGTTCATGTTATTACCGTTTTTTCCGGCCCTGATGATGACATACAGCTTTTCATTCTCCCTGACATATTTCTCATCCGTTATGGAAAAACCGTTTCCGATAAGATATTTCCTCAGTTCATACTGCTTTGTATGTGGAGAAAGCAGCAGGGAGTCATATTTTGAAAGCACCGGATCCCCCCTGCTCAGTATCTCCGCTATAAGAAGACCGCCCATGCCCGATATCGCAAGTATATTCTTTCCTTCCTCCGGAGCCTCGATCGAAGAAAGACCGTCCGACAACACGAAGGAAATCCTGTCCTCTCCTATACCGTAAAGGCCGGCGTTCTGTCTCGCCTTCTCAAGAGGCCCCCGGTTTATATCCGATGCTACTGCCCTGCCGCATATGTCATGCTCTATCAGCCAGAGCGGGAGCAGTCCGTGATCGGTCCCTATATCGGTAAAGGTATCGCAGGGCTCGACCATGGACGCAAGAGACATAAGCCTTTTTGAAAGGACTATGCGTTTATTATTCAAGATAGTCCTTAAGCTTTCGTGATCTTGAAGGATGCCTGAGCTTCCTGAGAGCCTTTGCTTCTATCTGTCTTATACGCTCACGGGTAACGTTAAACTGCCTTCCGACTTCCTCCAGCGTCCTTGCTTTTCCGTCATCAAGGCCGAATCTGAGACGCAGTACCTTCTGTTCTCTCTCCGTAAGTGTGTCTAAAACCTCATTAAGCTGTTCCTTCAGAAGCTCAAAGGCTGCGGCGTCAGCCGGAACCGGCACCTGCTCATCCTGGATGAAGTCTCCGAGGTGTGAATCCTCTTCTTCTCCGATGGGAGTCTCGAGTGAAACCGGCTCCTGGGATATCTTCAGGATCTCGCGAACCTTTTCCACCGGCATGTTCATCTCTGCAGCGATCTCCTCGGGGGTCGGTTCGCGGCCCAGCTCCTGAAGGAGCTGCCGTGATACACGGATAAGCTTGTTGATTGTCTCAACCATGTGAACGGGTATCCGTATCGTACGCGCCTGATCTGCGATGGCACGCGTGATCGCCTGCCTTATCCACCAGGTTGCGTATGTGGAAAATTTATAACCTTTTCTGTAGTCGAATTTCTCAACAGCCTTTATAAGCCCGAGATTACCTTCCTGTATGAGATCAAGAAAGAGCATTCCGCGTCCGACATATCTTTTGGCAATGGAAACAACAAGTCTCAGGTTGGCCTCGGCAAGCTTGTTCTTTGCTTCCTGATCACCGATCTCCATCCTCTTCGCCAGCTCCACCTCTTCTTCAGCGGAAAGAAGCGGCACCTTTCCGATCTCCTTCAGATACATCCTTACGGGATCCTCGATGGATACGCTGTCCGGAACCGAAAGATCGACGTTCTCAACATCTACTTCCTCTTCGTTCTCGATCTCTTCGGGCGGAACATCATCATCTACATCCAGATCATCCTCAGAGGGAGAAGTCATTTTCAGGATATCAATGCCGTTCTTTTCAAGAGTCTCCCATATCCGGTCATAGTCATCCTCGGACAGATCGATCCCCTTAAAATGGTCAATGATCTCCTGGTTTTCAAGGACATTTTCTTTCTTTCGTCCAAGCTCGACAATGCTTTTGAGCTTTTCCTCAAATCTCTCGTCGATCTTTTCTTCATTGTCTTCCATTTTTCGTTCCTCCCTTTTCATATCTTTATCCTGATCTGTCTGAGTTCAGTCAGTATCTTTTTTTCTTCCTTTGCTTTTGTAAGCGGATCTAAACCGTCATCCATATTCTTTTTTCGGTCAAGAGCTGCTTTTTTCACCCTGATCACAAGATCTGTCAGAGCTTTTTCCCTGTCCTGCGATGTATCGACCGCATAAAGCTTCCGGTTTATCACGGATGATGCTTCCTTTGACTTATCCTCCATGGCAAACCTTGTAAGTATATCCGCAAGTGATATGCCGCCTTTTTCATAGCCTTCGTAAAGCGCGGAGGCTATCTCCCTGGTGATCCCTTCACTGAAATCATCAATACCTATGTAAGGCTTTACCGCTTCATAGGCTTCTTTTTCATCAGCGATCCAGGTCAGGAGATATTTTTCGGCATCTCTTGATCCGTTTTCTTTTGATAATGCCTTCCGGCTTCCGCTTTCAGGAATACCGGCTGTGCTGTCCGCAGCCTGGCCGCTCTCCGCCGCGACCGTTACGGCTCTTCTCAGGGCATCCTCTCTGATCGAATATTTTGCGGCAACGGATGAGATATAATTATCCCTCGTAAGCTCATCATCAATAACGGCAAGTTTTTTTACGGCCTCCTGCTGAAATGCCGTCCTTCCTTCGGGATCGGACATATCATAAGAGCTTTCGATATAGGACAGTTCAAAGAAAAACGAGTTCTCTGCTTCGTCCACCCTTTTCTGTAATTCATCGGCCCCGAGAGCTTTTATGAATTCATCGGGATCCTTATGGGGGGACAGATGTATTACCCTTGCAGTAAGTCCGGCAGACCGGCATATCGGGATCGCTCTCATCGCAGCCTTCATGCCCGCGTTATCCGAATCATAGCTGAGCCGGATATCCTTTGTGTACCGTCTGAGAAGATTTGCATGTCCGGGAGTAAACGCTGTCCCTAAAGATGCAACGGCTTCGGTAAAGCCTGCCTGATGCATGGATATAACATCCATATATCCTTCGCATACGATCCTGTAGTTCTTTCTGGACCGCCTTGCCACATTAAGCCCGTACATATTGTGGCTTTTGTCAAACACTATCGTCTCAGGCGAATTAAGGTACTTCGGCTCGGCATCCCCCATGACCCTGCCGCCGAAGGCTATGACCTTATTATTTATATCCATTATCGGGAACATTACACGGTTGAAAAATCTGTCGGTCATGCCATGCTTTTCCGATATATTACACAATCCGGCCGCATTTATGACGTCATCCGCAAAGCCCTTTGATCTCAGATACTTAACTGCCTGATCGAACCCTTTTCCCGAATAGCCGAGTCCGAAGGATCTTATGGTCTCATCACTCAGCCCCCGTTTCTTAAGATAATCAAGTCCGGTCTTCCCCTCGGGGGAGTACAGCCTTTTGTAATAAAAGACCGCAGCGGTCTTCAGACATTCCATTACCCTGTTCCTGAAAGAAGCCGCTTTTTTTTCCTCCTCGGTTTCTTCAATCTCGGGAAGTCTTATGCCGGCTCTGTCCGCCAGATATTTCAGGGCTTCGGGAAAGCTGTAATTTTCATATTCCATGATAAAGCTTATGACGTTTCCGCCTGCGTCACATCCGAAGCAGTGATAGGTCTGTCTTAACGGCGATACGCAGAAGGAACCGGTCTTTTCGCTGTGAAAAGGACAAAGCCCGAAATAATTGGCCCCGCTGCGTTTCAGCTTTACGGCACTTCCTATGACATCCACGATATCATTCGCGGATCGTATCTCTTCTATGATTTCGTCACTGTATCTCGGCATTCCCTACTTCACCGACCATGAGGTCGGTATGAAAAGATCTGAGTATATCCCTATCGCATACCTGTCAGTCATCGAGGAAATATAATCACATACTATCCTCTCCAGAGGATCACCGGTTTTTGACATAAGCTGTCTGTATTCCATCGGAAGACGGTCCGGCCTGTTGAAATAGTACATATACAGCGATTCGATAAGGCTTTCGGCTTTCCCTTCCTCATTCTTTGCCTTGGGGTTGGTGTATACGCTCTTAAACATCCATTCCCGTAAATCCTTCATGGCTTTATCGGCAGGGGCGGACATGACAACATCGTTTTTTCCGATACTCTCGGTTATCACATCATGAATGAAATAATCAAGTCTTTCCGCTGTCTTATAGCCGGCAGTTTCGCCGATATAAGACGGCACGCTGTCATCGGCCAGGATCCCGGCCCTTATGGCATCATCCATGTCATGATGCATATATGCTATCTTATCCGAAAGCTGTACGATCTTTCCCTCAAGCGTGGAAGGATGTCCGGCTGTCCTGTGATTTGCTATTCCGTCTCGCACTTCCAGGGTAAGATTGAGTCCGTTCATGTCCTTTTCAAGTATGTCCACCACACGAAGGGACTGCTCGGAGTGTTCAAAACCCAGGGAGCACACCCGGTTAAGGGCCCGCTCACCCGCATGTCCGAAGGGTGTATGTCCCAGATCATGTCCCAGAGCGATAGCCTCGGTAAGATCCTCGTTCAGCCTCAGCGCCTTTGCTATGGTACGTGCGTTTTGGGATACCTCAAGTGTATGTATCAGCCGTGTCCTGTAATGATCACCCTGTGGAGTAAGAAAAACCTGTGTTTTATCCTTTAGCCTTCTAAATGACTTTGAATGAAGGATCCTGTCCCTGTCCCTTTGAAACACGGGACGAAGATCGTCCTCGGTCTCTTCTCTGAGTCTGCCCTTTGATCCGGAAGAGAATGCAGCATATGGACTGAGTGTCTTTTTTTCAATATCCTCTATTGTTTCCCTGATCGTCATTTTGATCTATCCGTTTTCCCAGTCTTTATCCATATTCGACGAAAAAAAAAAAAATCCTTTTTTTCAGCCGGCCTGTGAAAAGGTCCTTATCATTTCTCCGACAAAATCGATCTTTATCATCCAGCCTATGCTCATCGTAAGACCTGCAAATACCGGGATGATGACAAGAAGATATATTGCCGTGGTAAACAGCTCTCTCTTTTCCTTATCGTAGAGAAATATAAAAAAAAGCAATGAAAAAAACAGATAAGGCAGTACAAAAAAAGGCCATACAAGCTCAAATTCCCTGAATAAAAGATAATCCGTTACAGCAAGCACGGCCACGAGGACAGCTGAAATAATCCTGCTCCTCATGGCTGTCCCGCTTTATGCTTGTATTTATGCTTTGAATCATACATTTTCGCTTCGGCTCTCCGGATCGTGTCCCCCGCGTTCTTATCAGTGATATGGTTGTAGATCGCCGAACCGTACGCGAAATTGATATCCTGTCTTCCTTCCTTCATGATATCATCAAACATGTTGGCTTCAGTTTCGAAATAAATATCACTGTCACGTCCGGTGAAAAGAACAGCAAACTCGTCTCCTCCGATACGGTAGATCTTGGCGATCTTGCCGAAATACTTCTGGATAAATCCGGAGATCGAGATGATATACCTGTCTCCTTCCGCATGTCCCATTGAATCATTGGTGCGTTTAAGGTTATTCATATCCAGGATCCCGACTACCAGATGGTCGAGCATCTCTTCTCTCGCATCTATCTTTTCTATCTCCTGCTCATAGGCCTGACGGTTTCCGAGACCGGTAAGACTGTCGGTAAAGGCAACAGATTTATATATATCCGCCTTTCTGATATTGATCTCCTCGGTAAGCGTACTGTGTATCGTATCTATCGCAAGCATCAGTATGAAAACAAAAAGACCGACCCTTGAATATTTGGATGCATCGACAAAGCTGGTCATATAGTAATGCACAATGTCGATCAGGATCGAAACCGCAAGGACAACGAAGCCGATGGCTCCGAATTCGGGCAGCGTGTTATCCTTCCGGTTCTTTATTATACCGGCCCTTAAATTCGTGATACATATGCCTCCCATAACCGTAAGTATACAGATATGTGTCAGGATAAGGATCTGGGACATATCGAATATTCCGAGAAAATGCAGTCCGTTCAGCAGAATGAAGTTGATCACCGGAACTATGGACAGCCTGTCTGCCGTATCCCTGACGCTCTTATGTCTGCTGTTCTTATAATAAGAAAGCATGGGCATCGGGAGAAATGCGATGGCTTCATAGGTAAGGATGGAGATCGTCTCCATGTTCCCGAAGAAAAGCTGAGTGCAGTGGGTTTCATTTGCGGACCATATAAAGGCCACCGTCGTAAATACAGTCAGATGAAGGAGATTATAGGTATGAACGATGTGGATCTCCGCTATTGAAGCTACAAGCAGGATAACGGCCAGAAAACCTATAGCCATACAGCATATTATCTCCAGCAGATTGTCGGCCAAGAGCTTTTCGATCATGTCACCTCTGTCCCCGATGAAGACCTGCTCCATTATACCGCCGTATTTACTCTCTATCCTGTGGAGGTTTATCGTGAGATACTGCCCCTCGTAGGTGTCATGCAGGGGCACCAGGATCCATGCCGAGCCGGGCAGAGGAAATAACGGTGACTCCATATCACCGTATGAGTAGATCTCCTTATCATCAGCAAATACATGTACCTCGGCATGCTTTGTTCTGAACATTATATAAGTACCGTCCCTGCTTTCCGAACCAAGGAGCTTTCTTACGCTCATGTCAATATAAGCGTTCTTATTAAGATTCAGCGGCAGATTGCACATATCATAGGTGTTTGCGCGGTTGCTTTTTAATTCCCAGCCCGTATTATAAGCAACGGCTCCGTTCCTCATCATTGTAACGTCTTTTTCATAAGGATTTAACGAAGCCGCTATCGTGACCACGATACCTATAATGGCGACTATGGTATATATTAGGTTGTAGTTCAGAGCTCTTGCTTTTTTCATAAAACGGAAAAAAATATAAAAGAGGATATACGCCTTAAGGCGCAATCCTCTTTATTCAGGTCAGTGTATTTCGTGGATCCATCCCTCGGGCGCTTCTATACGTCCCATCTGGATGCCTGTAAGAGTATCATAGAGCTTTTTAAGTGTAGGTCCCATTTCTTCCATGCCTGAAGGCAGCCTGATCTCTTTGCCATGATCGTTTATGCAGCCTACAGGAGAGATAACCGCAGCCGTACCGCAAAGACCGCATTCCTTAAATGCACCTTTTTCAACCTCTTCAAGGGTGATCTCTCTTTGTGTCACTTTAATTCCGAGATACTTTTCGGCTACTACCATGAGTGACCTCCTTGTGATGGAGGGAAGTATCGAATCAGAGGCGGGGGTGACCATGTTGCCGTCTCCGTCTATAAATATGATATTCGCTCCCCCGGTCTCCTCTATCTTTGTACGGGAACCCGGATCAAGGTAGATATTCTCGGCAAATCCCTGATTATGGGCATCCACTATAGCGTGAAGGCTCATCGCGTAATTAAGCCCTGCCTTTATATGGCCTGTACCTCTGGGCGCTGCCCTGTCAAAATCACTTATCCTTACGGTAATGGGCTTTGCTCCCCCCTTGAAATAAGGACCGACCGGAGTCGTAAAGATCCTGAACTGGTATTCATCTGCGGGCTTGACTCCTATGACCGGATTTGAACCGAACATAAACGGCCTGATGTATAATGTCGCTCCCGAACCAAAGGGAGGAACATAATCCTCATTTGCCCTGACGACCTTATCCACGGCATCTGTAAACCGGTCCTTCGGGAAGGGGGGCATCTCAAGCCTTATGGCAGAGTCCATCATCCTCTCCGCGTTAAGATCGGGTCTGAAGGTTACGATCCTGCCGTCTTCAGTCGTATAGGCCTTAAGCCCTTCAAATATGGTCTGGGCATACTGGAAGACACAGGCACAT
>CACZRA010000325.1 GCA_902783395.1 uncultured Lachnospiraceae bacterium | reverse complement strand
ACTGGAGAGAAGACATCGTGCTCGGACTGGAGCACAGACAGAGACGGAAGCGGTGCAGTGAGATATCGGGGACAAATAAAGAACTCACTCCCTCCAGGGACAAGAAAGAAAAGAGTATCACGGAATGGAATCCCAACGGTCCGACATTCGGATGACGGATAAACGGGAGATAATAAATATCAGGAGCGGAAAATGGCAGGAGGAAATTACGACAGATCAAACAGAGGCGGACAGCTCAACCCGGCAGTAAGCTATTGCTTCGGACTGCAGGTTGAAGCTGCCTTTTTCGTACCTGTAAAATCAGTAAGAGTATTTACGAAAGAAAATGAGTTTGACTACTATCAGGAAGGCGGACTCAACGATTACGTGCATATGTTCAGAAAACCCATATCAAAACCCTTTACGTTCCAGGTAGAACGCTATGTAGGGTGCGATGCGGGCCTTTTTGATACCTTTTCAAACTTTCTGGATCCCCTGGCTCTTGGTACGGATCTGGCGCTTCCCGTCATACTGTATGTGAACAGGGCGCAGACAAAGAACGCAGGTGATAACTTCGACTTTAAGAACTGCGCAAGAGCATATATCTTCACGGGATGCACCGTTACGTCAAAAGAGTACGGAGAGCTGAACTCAGAGCAGAGCAAGCTCCTCACCGAGACGACCACGATAGCCTACAGGGAGCTCTTCTGCATAAACCAGATAGACCCGTCCTGGCAGAGAGGGAAAGTCTGGGAGTTTCCTAAGGATATTAAGAATTATCTAGGCGGGGGAGAAGCACATAAGGAAAACCGCGCTGTCGGAAATGCAGCCAGGACTGACCAGGAGTCAAAGGCAAATTCCGACAGATTCCAGATAGGCACCGATTTTCCTACAGGCAACGGCAAGTTCCACATGAAGCATCAGCTTAATCCCGACAAGGCCGCGGGAGACCGGGCCGGACATCATAATAAATGGGGTTATCCCGGCAGTCCGGACGCAAGCACCAGCACCAACCATATGAACAACCGTGCAAAGGACAATATGTCAAAGGCAGACCTTATCGCAAAGGCCGATGCGGACAGATGGCAGATCGATAAGGACGCTTACGGCGGAAATGAGAAATACCATACCAGTGAGCTCGGCCGCAAAAATCCCGACAAATCCGCAGGACAGGAAACCGGAAACCGCGGAAAGTGGGCATGGCCCGGGACTCCCGAGGATCACGGCGCAAAGCATGACCAGAACCGCGCGAAGAACAATGACAGCAAGTCCGACAGTGAAAGCAAGGGTAACGCGAACCAGTGGCTGCTCAACAAGGACAATCCTACCGGAGGCGGCAAGAATCATGAGGAGAACCGTGCAAAGGGCAATCCCGGCAAGTCCGACGGCGAGAGCGCCGGTGAAGGAAATACATGGATATGGACCGGAGACGCGGAAGGCTCGGGAACACCCCACGAGATTAACCATGAGCTGGATAATGATACAAAGGATGAACTTGTGAGCAAGGGCGAAGCAAATAAATGGATCTGGGACGGGACTTCTGAGGGAAGCGGAAAATCCCATACCGAAAACCGCAGCAAAAACACGAAACCGACCCCGGTTATCTGGCCTCCCACAAGGAGGGCGCTGATGGCGCAGGCACTGTCTGACTTGTCATGATCACCCTGAAAGCGCCGATAGAACTTAAGACACGCACTGATTTCGTGAAGGACAATGATGCCTTCGGCGAAAGGATCGCGGGGAACTATACCCTTATGGGGCTCGAGATAGGTGCGGAGGAGCTGCTGCATATAGTCAATGCCCCGCCTGAGATATATATAGCTGAGGGCGGAGCCACCACCATAGTGGGCAATACACTGATATCGAGCAGAAACGAGGAAAAGCTCGACATCATAAACAACATGCTTAACCGCATAATGCTTTCCGTTAATACCGGGCTTACCTATCAGGACAGGGCATACATTACCGATACGCTCTATAAGCTGGGGATCAGGGATGACAGAAGGTTCATGAACGAGGTGAGACAGATCATGAACGAATCCCGTCTGGAGGAGGACTTCATCAGTGATTATCTTGCGGTAAGCATCGAGCAGGAAAACAGGGAGCTGAGGTCCGAGACGATAAGGCTTTCAAGGGAGATCGTGGAGCGCGGTCTTGAAAACGGGGTAAGGAACCGTGATGAATACTTAAGCCGCAGCATAATGCACAGGCTTCAGACAGGCGCGATCTACCAGATAGTCGCAAACTTCAATAAGAGCCTTAACGAGACGAGGATAGATCTTGCGGAGCAGATGGTCTCCGAGCAGGAGAATATAGCCAAAAAGCTTCTGGTACAGAACTTCCTTACGAACATGGAGCGTGAGGGCGTGGAGCTCATATACAGGGAAGAGGGCTACGCCGCTGAAGAAGGAGCAGAGGAGGGCACCGTCTACGAAAGAGCCCGTGATACCGAGTCCGTTATCAGGACGGAGCGGGAAAGGGAAGCCTCAACCGAGACAGTAAGGACCGAAAGGGAGACCTCGGTGCAGACCGGAAGAGAGACCGTACGTCTGGAAGGCGCGGAGATCATCTACAGGGAAGAGGCCGCACCGGCGGAAGCCTCCGGAGAAGAAGCCGTCCCCGCGGGGCGCGTTGGCGAAAACATCTCCTATATAAGCAGCAATGTCTATGAAAGGGATATCATAAATGAGAGCCGCACCGAAACAAGCATAACCGAAAGTGTAGGAGCGGCAGTCCTTCTGGATGTGATAAAGAATCTTTTCCACACGGGCTACGAGAGGATAAACCGCGGCGAGACCTGGATCGAGTACAGGGGAGCGCTCTACCGCTCATCCGAAAATACCCTTAACAGGGTCAGCTATCAGACAAACGAAAGCTATTCTGTTACCTCCTACAGTACCGTGAACGAAGGCGATATCGGAGCGGATATAGATTACACCTCCTTTGACGAGCTCTATGAGATAGAGGAAAATGAAGGTAATATTGAACTGATAGAAAACGAGCTCAGGGAGATAAATGAAAACAATCTGAAAAACGTAGAGCGCTATGAGCAGATGCTCGAGGTTCTGAAGCAGCTGAAGCCCGAAAGGAAGGCCGTGGACGGTAAACAGCGGACCAGACGGGAAGCGCTTTCGGCGCTGGAGGACAGCAGCGCGATCCTTGAGAGCTTTAATGAGGCGGAGGATCAGGACGCCGGACGCAGAAGAGAGGTCTTCCATGAGATAACGAGACTCTTCCCCGATAACGCGGCGCAGGTATTCAATGTCCTGGAGCAGTATCTGACCAATCCGGAAGGTGTGAGAGGCGTGGAGATAACGGGAATGAACGCATCCCAGGCCGCCGAGGAGATAATGAGGCTCCAGATGGCAAACCGCAGGGAGCCTGAGCCTGAGCAGATACAGGAAGCACCGCACGCAGAGCAGGGGCTGATACACAAAAGGGAAGAGAGGCTTTCCGCGGATGAGCTCGAAGAGATAATGGAGAGCTACAGGCTGCAGGAAAACAGACAGCAGCAGGAGATCACAAACACCCGGGATATCACGGAAAACCGTACCATAAACACAACGACGATAAACCGGACAACAGATCAGAATCTTACGGAAAAACAGCTTGAGGATATAGAGGATATGGTGAACAGGGGAGTACGCTCCCAGATGGGTGCCATATCAGAGCAGGTCATGATGAAGCTTGAAAAAAGGCTTCGCAACGAAAAGAACAGGAGGGGCTTGTAAATGGAATTCGCAAAAATGGGGCAAAACCTCGCGAAGAGTATAACGGGCTCGAACGTAAAGGCAGTGCTCTGTATAAGAGATGTAAGCAAGATAGGAGATAAGATCTTTGTTCCCCAGAAGAGCGCAGACGGGGATTCCTCCATAGACCAGATGATGTCAAAGGAGGAGAAGGATACCATAGCAAGCGCGGAAGCATTGAATCAGGCGCTCATCAAAAGGGCACAGCAGTCACTCAAGGGAGGGAGCGTCGCGACCTTCAGCGATATCAAGAAGATCGTCGCCGGAACGGATGATAAGACCGGAGAAAAATACAACTTTATCGCCCTCGAGGTACAGTATAATCCTTCGTCACTGAGGCTTGACACCACGGCGGGACGTCAGAGAAAGTACGAAGGCGGACAGGGAGACGTACGTATGCAGACCTACGATCCTCCCGTTTCCACGACCCTGAGCTGCGAGCTCATATTTGATGATTTCAACAACATGGATGCCTTCATGCTGTCCGATAACCCGCTGACGGGAATGACAGCTTCGAATGTCGCAAATTCCGTCGTCAATAATTTCACAAAGACAAAGCACAGCGTGCAGCGTCAGATGGAGGGGCTTATGGCGATGCTTGCGGTACCCGCCGCCCGCCATGTGATATT
>CACZRA010000324.1 GCA_902783395.1 uncultured Lachnospiraceae bacterium | reverse complement strand
GGCGGCATTGAGGCTTCCCGAAGGAAACGATGAGCTTTTTATTTCGACGGCGGTACTGCTGTCGCTTGTCATGACCTATCACCGGACCTATGATTTCTTTATAATGATCATAGTCTTCGGTTATTATTCTACGGGCAGGATGAAGACGGCGGAGATCATATACCTGATCACGACGTTATCCTTCTTCTTCGTGCTGAGGATCTTTCACGAGAACGTGATAAGCCTTACCGTGAGCGGAGCCCTTTACTATGCATGTGCGATAGCTTTTGTTGTGGTGGTAGTGGAAAAATGCAGGATAGCAAGGCATGGAGGTTAACATGGATAAGCTTTTTATAGTGATCCCGGCTTACAATGAGCAGGAGACGATAGAGGATATCGTCAGGAAATGGTATCCGAACGTACTGCTCGGAGAAGAGGGCTCAAGGCTGGTCGTGATAAATGACGGTTCGAAGGATGATACCGGTAAAAAGCTGGATGCGCTGAAGCCGGAATTTCCGCTGCTTGACGTTCGTCACAAGCAGAACTCCGGGCACGGACCTTCTATACAGGCAGGCTATAAGTACGCTGTAGCAGAGGGAGCCGACTATATTTTCCAGACGGATTCGGACGGACAGACGGAGCCTTCGGAGTTTCCTGAGTTCTGGGAGAACCGCAGAAAGTATGAGATGATAATCGGCTACAGGAAGGACCGGGGCGACGGCTTCGGAAGACTTGTCGTGACCAGAGTATTGAGACTGCTCATCTTCCTCACCTTCCATGTGTATGTTAAGGACGCAAATACACCTTTCAGGCTCATGAAGGCATCGGTGCTCGAAAAGGAACTGAAATACGTGCCCAGGGATTATTTCCTTACGAACGTACTCATTTCGGTTATATTTACCAAGAGAAAGTACAGGATAAAATATCTGCCGATCACCTTCAGACCCAGGCAGGGCGGCACAAACTCGATAGATCTGAGGAAGATCACGGGGATAGGGCTGAAATCAGTGAAGGATTTTGTGAAGCTCAACAGGATAATCTCAAATCCGGATTAGACCGGGCTTTTATTTCGAAAAATAAGGAGGCTGGAATGAACAGACCGCGCATTTTACTCTTTATACCTGCATACAACTGCGAGAAGCAGATCGTCCGTGTGCTGGATTCGCTTGACCGGCGGATCATGAGCTATATAGATGAGGTCATCGTGGTGAACAACCGGAGTACGGACGGTACGGAGGATGCTGTGAAGGAGTTCATGCGGACTCATACCTATATGCCGCTCAGGCTTTTCAGGAATAAGGACAATTACGGGCTCGGGGGCTCGCATAAGGTAGCGTTCAATTACGCTGTCCACGAGAAGTTCGATTATATCATCGTGCTGCACGGTGATGACCAGGGCAATATACATGATTTTCTTCCCGTGCTCAAAAAAGAGATATACAGGGGCTATGACTGTGTGCTGGGGGCAAGGTTCATGCTGCAGTCGCGCCTCGAGGGATATTCCCTCTTCAGGACCGTGGGAAATATCGTTTACAATTTCCTCTATGCCATAGGGACCGGAATGAGGGTCTTTGACATGGGCGCCGGACTCAATATGTACGCGGTGGATGCGCTGAAGGATAAATTTTATCTCAAATTCCCGGATAACCTGATGTTTAATTATACCATGCTCCTCGCGGTGCCTTATTATAATATGACGATGAGGTACTATCCGATCTCCTGGAGAGAGACCGATCAGGTGTCCAACGTGAAGATGGCGTCACAGGCGGTAAAGGTCCTGAAGATACTTTTTGATTATATGGATATGCCTGCGTCGATAATGGGGGAGTACAGGGATATACCGCGCAGGAAATATGAATACGATGAGATATAGCTTTGAACGTGTGCTTTAGGGCCCGGGGTATGTGCCGTACATGAAAGCTGGAAGGATAATCGACTACATCAGGCGGAACGGTATAACGAGCACCTGCTATGCCGCAGCGCAGCACCTGCATGACATGAGGGTCGATCTGTCTTATGACCGGGAGGTCAAGAGACGCATAAAAAACGGGGACGGGACAGACGGAGCGGAAGATCGTGAGCATCTGCCGTACGAACCTCTGATATCGATACTCGTACCGACCTACAGACCGGAAAACAGGTATTTCAGGGAGATGCTGAGATCCGTAAAGCGCCAGACTTACGGTAATTTTGAGCTGCTTCTGGGCTGCGGAGGCGGTATCTCGGAGAATACGAACGCGGCTTTAAGTGAAGCGAAGGGGGATTATATCGCCCTCCTGGACCAGGATGACTTCATAGAGCCTGACGCGCTGTACCTTATCGCAAAGGAGATAAATAAAGGCGCAAGCCTCATCTATACGGATGAGGACAAATACGATACCGGAAGAGACAGGTATCTCAGGCCCTTCAGAAAGCCGGGATTTGATACCGAGCTCCTGCTCTCGAACAATTATGTCTGTCATTTCCTCGCGGTGAAGAGAGAGCTTGCGTTGAAAGCAGGCGGCTTCAGAAGCGAATATGACGGGGCGCAGGACCATGATCTTATCCTGCGGTGCGCGGAGTATCTGGGGCCCGGAGAGGCACGTCATGTGGATAAGGTGCTTTATCACTGGAGGATACATGACGGTTCCACTGCCGGAGATCCGGGGGAGAAGTCATACGCGCACGGAGCCGGAAAAAGGGCGATAGAGGATCACCTCAAAAGAAACGGCATCGGGGCAGACGTAACAGAGACCGAGCACAGAGGCTTTTACAGGGTGAGGTACCATGCGAAGCCTTCGGGCGGGGACGCATATATCATGCACCTCGGGGCCGGGATACACCCCCTCGGAAGGGATAACGAAGAGGAAATGAGGGCTTATCTGGATGCAAATCCCGGGATCGGAGCCATAGGAGGAAGGGTCATAGATACCTTCGGGCGCATACTGTCATCGGGATACCTGCGTACCGGGGACGGCGGGATCCTGCCGCTTTTCCGCGGCATGGATCATCATATGTCCGGAGAGTTCCATCTGGCAGGACTCAGACGCAAGGTTGACATAATATCAAACCAATGCATATTGATAAGGTCAGCTCTGGAAGACTGCATGGACACCGATTCCGGCAGGATGTGTGAGAAAATACGGAAACGGGGTTACGATGTGGTGATCGACCCGCAGATGGTCTTCGTCAGGAGATCGTGAGGCTATGGAAGTAAGCATAATCATCCCGAATTATAACGGTGCAAACTTCATAAAGGACTGCATAGAATCTCTGAAGCTTCAGGATTACAGGGATTTTGAGATCATTGTCGTGGATAATGACTCCAAGGACGGATCGGCGGATGCCGTGGCGGCGGAGTATCCGGAGGTCAGGCTCAAGAGGCTTGACCAGAATTACGGCTTTTCAAGGGCAGTGAACGAGGGCTTAAGGATGTCGGACGCGCCCTTCGTGCTTCTGCTCAATTCCGATACAAAGGCTGATCCCGGCTTTGTGGGAGCTCTCGTCAAAACCATGAAGAGCGACGGCATGATCTTTTCCGTCGCTTCAAAGATGATACAGATGAAAAGACCCGATAAGCTTGACGGAGCGGGGGATCTTTATTCGGCTTTCGGCTGGGCATACGCCAGGGGAAAGGGCAGGAGCTCTTCAGGCTACAGGAAGAGCGCAAAGGTATTCGCGGCCTGCGGCGGCGCGGCGCTTTACCGGAGGAGCATCCTCGATGAGATAGGCTGGTTTGACGAATTCCACTTTGCCTATCTGGAGGACACCGACATAGGCTACAGAGCCAGGATCATGGGCTACAGGAACGTCTACTGTCCGGAAGCGAAGGTATTCCATGTGGGAAGCGGCGCGACGGGAAGCCGGTACAATGATTTCAAGATCAGGATATCCGCGAGGAACAATATGTATGTGATAATGAAGAACATGCCCGTGCTTCAGATCATACTCAACCTGCCGTTCCTGCTGCTGGGCTTTTCGATAAAGGCATTGTTCTTTATCCTTATCGGGCACGGCCGGGCCTACCTGTCCGGGCTCAAGAGGGGATATATTTTGTGCAGGGAGGCCAGAAAATTTCCGTATTCTTCGAGAAACCTGAGGAATTACGCCAGGATCCAGCTGGAGCTTTGGCTTAATCTTTTCAGGAGGCTTCCGGGATGATGAGATGATAAGGAATAACCAGAGTTTCCTCAACAGGGTACATGTGGTGCTTGACGGCGCGGTGACGGGGCTGTCTTATTTCATTGCTTATCAGATAAGATTCAATACCAGCCTCAACGATCCGAACATCCCGCATCTTCCCATGTATATGTATATGGAGGCACTGCCCTTCCTGATCGTCACCTATATCTTCCTGTACAACCAGTTCGGGCTGTACCGGTCCAAGAGGCTTG
>CACZRA010000323.1 GCA_902783395.1 uncultured Lachnospiraceae bacterium | reverse complement strand
GTCATAGCCTTGAATAAACTGGTCTTACCAGAAGCATTAGCTCCATAGATTGCAATCAGATTCGTAGCACTGTATCCGTTTCTTTCGTTAATATTCTCAGGGTGCTCTTTATCAGTTGAAGGATTTAGTGCCAATATAACCTTTTCCCTGAATGACATGAAGTTTTTCACAGAGAACTGAATAAGCATTTTCTACGCCTTCCTTTCTACCGTTAGAATATGCTTATATTTGGCATTTGTCAAATTATAAATTGCGTTTTTGTCATTTTCATGCATTTTCTGCATTTATACCGCCACAGTGAGGAATTATAACCAGTTCAGCCGGGTGCCTTCCGGCAATGTCTCTCCTTCTCATTGTCATCTTTCTTCGAAACACGATGTCCATGTGATCGTGTGCTTCATTACAGGTCCCGGTTTTCCTGTGATAACCAATCCTTCTTAGTCATCATGCTTACATGCCCCGTCCGTTTTTCATGCATCAGCGGTACATCTAAGTCTTTCGTAGTCCACTGATACTTAAATCCGCATTTTTCCTGAACGCGCTTTGACTTGATATTGCCTTCGTAATAGCCGATCCAGACCTTCTCCATGCCGCAGTCCTCAAAAGCATGGCGGAGCATTTCCTTCACGGCTTCCGGCATGATACCCTGTCCCCAAAAGGGTTTTCCTAACCAGTATCCGAGTTCGCATTCATCATCACGGTCCGTCATATCGGTATGTCCGTTCAGCTTCAGTTCGATCGCACCGATAGCTCTGCCCCTGATATCTGATCCTTTCAAACAGACAGCATAAGCCTCTTTGCCGTTAAAGACATTCTTTATCACATCCCGGCTCTCATCGATGCTCCGATGGGCAGGCCAGCCTGCGATCGGACCTACATCCGGATCGCTGGCGTATTTAAATAAATCCTCTGCATCATCTTCATTCCATCGGCGAAGGATCAGGCGTTTGGTTTCAAGTGTTTTCATGGTTATTTCTTCCCCAGCACGGCAATCGCCGCATAATGCAGGATCTCAAACTGCTCCGGGGCAATATCATCAAGAAGCTTCCTGTGCTCTTCATCCCATTTGACAAGCTCCTCTCCGGACAATGACGCGCCCACGCCCCGGCAGGCTTTCATCCGTCCGTGCCAGGACTCCTTTGTAAACGGTACCATTACATCGTATTCTTCATGCTCCTCCATATCAAAATACTGATAAGCCACATCCGGGATCCATATAGGATGTCTTGTCTCTCCGCGCCCCGACCAGTCAGGGCTGTACTTTAATACAAGCTCTTCGCTCTTTCCTGCTATCTCATCTTCAAAGGGCAGCCACGCCATATAAAGGATAACAAGCTTTCCGCCCGTCTTAAGAAGTCCGGCCAGTTTGGGCATCACCTTGTCATGGTCAAAATACCAGAAGCATTGGCAGGCGGTGATCACATCAAAGCTTTCCTTTGGAAAATCAATCTCTTCCGTAGGAACTGCCAGAAAATCTATCTTCATCCCGGCGGCATCCGACAGGCGCTTTGCCTGCTCTATCTGTTCCGGTGAAATATCCGTACCCGTCCAGGTCGCGCCGTACCGGTACATATTACGCGGCAGCACACCTGTACCGGTCCCGAGATCCAGCACTTTCTGACCTTTAGTACAAAGGCCTCTGTCCGCGATCTTCTGATAAAACTCTTCCGGGTAGATATCCCTGAACTTTGCGTAGTCCTCCGAGGTCCTTCCCCAGTCAAAAGCCTTTCCGGCATCTATACGTCTGTCTGTTATTTCCATAGCATTTTTCCTCCTGAGGGTACTTTATCACATAAAAAAATACAGGCCGGGATCACACTGATTCGGGCCTGTATGACACGGATTTATTTTTTTTTATTCTAGGAGGCTGTCTCCGCAATAAATATCTTAATGGCAGACATTGTCTGATACTCCCGGTTTTTTATGGCAGTTTCCCGCCATGGGGCATCCGATGCAGCGATGCCCCTTCTTTTTTTCTTTAATGATATAAATAATGGCTCCTGTAATCATTAAAAGAAGTATCACGCTAATAACAAT
>CACZRA010000322.1 GCA_902783395.1 uncultured Lachnospiraceae bacterium | reverse complement strand
TTCCTGCCATTCCTGCGGCGTACGGTAAGCTCCAGTTCTGTATCGGCACAGCCGTACTGGTAATCAAAGATATCCTCTATCTCCTCACCGTTTATAAGGCAGAGCTCATCCCCGGCCCTTATCCCCGCTTCCCAGGCAGCCGAGTTTTCCGCTACCCCCTTTATCAGCTTTCCCCTGCGACCGGATGACATCAGTTCATCAGATATCGATACGTTCGTTGTAGCTTGCCAGTATCTCTCTTATCTTTTCCGTAGGTGTCCTCACCTTGTCCATTGATATATCATGATTAGAAAAATCAATGATCTGCGCGATGAGTTTGCTCATATCAGCCTCGATATACCAATCCCTTGTCAGAAGCTCCGGTCTCCTGTAATGGAGATTGGTCGTGATTATCCTGTCAAAGACACCGTTTTCATATGCCTCGTCAAATATCCCGAGTCCGTCTGTAAAGAGGCCGAAAGTACAGCATATGAAAACCCTGTTTGCCTTCATATTCTTCAGCTGCCTTGCGGTATCAAGCATCGATCCGCCGGTGGATATCATGTCGTCGACTATAATAACATCCTTGCCTTCGACGGAATCACCCAGAAACTCATGGGCTACTATAGGATTTTTCCCGTCAACGATATGGGCGTAATCCCGTCTCTTATAAAACATCCCGGTGTCAACGCCCAGAACCGTCGCGAAATATATCGCCCTGTTCAGTGCTCCCTCATCGGGTGATATGACCACGACATGTTCGGCATCTATCATCAGATCTTCTTCTCCCTGAAGAAGTGCCCGGAGGAACTGGTAGAAGGGAGTGAAATTGTCAAATCCGCATAAGGGTGCCGCAGCCTGGACCGAAGGGTCATGGGCATCAAACGTCATAAGATCCGATACACCCATATCGGAAAGCTCCTCTATCATCATGGCACAGTCGAGGGATTCCCTCGCCGATCTTTTGTGCTGTCTTGATTCATACATGAAGGGCATGACGACAGAGATCCTGTGCGCCTTTCCGGCCACTGCGGCAATGACCCTCTTTAAGTCCTGATAGTGGTCATCGGGCGAATAGCGGTTTCGAAACCCGTTCATCTGGTAGGTCATGCTGTAATTGATCACATCGGTTAGGATATAGAGATCCTTGCCTCTTATACTCTCCTCCAAAACACATTTTCCCTCACCGGATCCGAATCTCGGCAATGAAAAAGCGGTCTCATAGGATTGCGCAACGTATCCCTGATGCTCGGGATCATTTATCCCCTCGGGGAAACGCTCATGCCTGAAGCCGACAAGATACTCATCGACTTTATCGCCCAGTTCTTTTATATTGGGCATTACAAGAAGCTTAAGCGGAGCCACGGCAAGCTTTTTGGTAAACATATCGTCTTTCTCATTGATTATGCTCATATATTCATCTCCACCCCGGTTTTCAGGTCTTTCCTGTGACAATTCGTAACTATAGCATATACCGTCAGAACGTTCAATCAGGTCTGTCAGTTTTCGGAGGACTTATTCACGCCGACAATGAGCTGCGGGCCGTCCTGTTCCTGTACGAGACCTGCCCTGAGGCTTATCATGACAGGCTCACCGTTCAGTACCAGCCTGTAGTTTATCTTATAGATCTTCCCGTTCCTTGTCCTTCCGAGGATCTTCTCCTTTGAAAACTCGGACAGGAAATACTCAACATCGTCAGGATGGATGACTTTTATTCCCTCCTCGATGGAGGATTTAAAGAAATCAACACCGGCCTTTGATGTGCCAAGCTTTGAATAATCTTCCTCCGCGCTGTACTGCATATAATTCCCGGTATCCGGATCAACAGTATATATCGCGATAAAATTTCCCATAAGAGCCGCTATCCTCTGGTATGTCGTCTGTTCCTCCCTCAGGCGTTCGATGGTCTCCTGCGCCCTCATCTGGGAGTCCACGTTGTTCACACCGATTATGATATGTTTATCGTCGGTTGTCATACGTACGATCTTCATATTGACAAAGGTAGGCACATTATCCTTCATCAGCCGGTAGGTGTGTACAAAGACTCCCTGTTCATCAAGAGTCTTCATGATATTCTCCTTGGTCAGTATCTCAAGAAAGCTCTCCCTGTCGGCTTCATATATGAATACTCCGATATCCTTACGTGCCTCGTTGAAGAAATCTTCCCCGTGGCGTTCTGCGGATAACCCCCTTCCGTTGCCTTCATGCGAGTATTCCACGAAGCTGTCAGTCTCTATATCCACATAGTACAGATATTCATAGTCCGAAGAAAGCGCCTGTGCCACATGGGCATAGGTAAGCTGCTGGTCTCTTTCTGCTGTGATATCAAGAACGGCAACTACATAGGCAGCTACATCGCCGGCCGGGCTGTCCGTTATCTTCTTGACCATGGCGTGTATGGTCGAACCGTCATCCAGTATTTCGTTTATGAAGGTACGGGTTCCCTCTTCCCTGCACCTTTCAACCGCATTTTTTATATCAAAACGCGATCTGTCCTCGACCACCA
>CACZRA010000321.1 GCA_902783395.1 uncultured Lachnospiraceae bacterium | reverse complement strand
TATACTGCTTTAATTCTTCAATAGTCTTCATCTCTCCTCCTGATGCAGAAGCATAAGTATCTTTAATCTAAGGGATCAGACCCTCTATCTGACCACCGGAAAGCCTGAGGGCCTCCTTTATCTCCCCGACCGGAATCCCTGTTTCCTCCGAAAGCTCCGATGCGGTCACGGGCCTCTTTACACTTTCCGACATCTCTCTTGCCTTGTCATTTATATCATTGATCTGTACCAGCATCTCATCAAGCTGCTGCCTGATATCGGTGTCTTCATATATGGCCCTGTCCATGGCATCCATGATGAGCTTCCCCACAAAACCGTCTACCTCATCAATGCTGTCCAGTGTCGCAAGCGCCTTTACGGCAGTCATCATCCCTATGTTGCCCTCTCCGATCAGATCCTCCGCCGGAAGTGACTGATATATATACAGCTTTGCGATATCAACAACATCCTTCAGATAATGGTTCATCAGGATGTTCTGCGCTTCCTCATCGTCATCCTTTACGGCCTTCTGCTTGGCTTCTCTTATCTGCTCATCCGTATAGACCGGAAGACCTTTGAGCTCCTCAAGGTAGATATGAAGATACTTTCCGTCCTTTTCGGTAAATTCCGGTTCGTGATACTCCCCCGCTCCTGCATCACCGAACCTGATGCCTATACTGTCAAGATATCCTCTTGTAAGCTCATCCTCCCTGTCCTTCATTCCCACGGGACCGAGGATCTCTCCATACAGCTCCTCTGTTATATGATTATGGTTTTCATGTGCTCTGCGGATGACTTTTTCAAGCGCTTCCCTGTATTCCTTCTCAACCATAACGTTATTTCTATTTTCCGAACTTCACATGCGTGTGACTGAAAAGATGATCCTGGCAGTATTCGTAATTTCCGGCGCATTTGCTGCAGAACCTGAACTCCAGCATATCGCCGTCAAGCTCAGTCCTTCCGCAGATGGCGCATCTGTGCTTTGTTATCTGGTCACTTCCCTTGTAATTCACTGAGCGGAAAGCGGAATCCGTCCTTGCCTGCCCCGCCGTTCCCCGGCTTCCTTCAGCGGTATGCCCTGCCCCTCCCGTCTGTGCGGTCCATCCGGCACGTCTTTGGTTACCCTGATGATACGGCCCCTTCTCAAATGCCTTTTTGAAATTCTTCTTTCTTGAGTACTCCGAAGGTGATATGGACTTATAATTCCTTGTAGTAAAGAAGAAGATCAGGAAATTGAGCAGGGATACTATTATCGATACCCTCTCCGGCCAGCTGGACACCAGTGCCTGGTAAACAAGGAATGCCACATCTATAAAAGCAAGATACTTTATCTTGAGCGGTATAATGAAATACAGCATGACCTGCATATCGGGATAGCATGCGGCAAAGGCAAGAAAGATCGATAAGTTAACATAATATGTCGTAAACATCCCGTCAACACGGTATCCGAACGCATAGAGGACAAAGGCACCTGCCACCATGAGAAAAAGCCCCGAGAAAATATAAAGATTGTACTTAAAGTCTCCCCAGGTCTGCTCAAGTGCAGAGCCGATCTGATAATAAAAGAACAGCATTATGATAGTGAATATCCCGGGAGCCGAAGGAGGCATGAAGATCCAGGTAAAGAGTCTCCATATCTGCCCGTGCAGTATCTTCTCCGGACTCAGCAGGATATATTCAAGGAGCGGAAGCTTTGTCCCCATCTCGGCGAAATAAAGGATATATCCGATGATATAGGTTAATATCATGTATTTCGTAAGCTGCGGGATGGCATAGCGCCCTATCTTTCGTTCTATGGAATTCAGGATTCCGTTCATTCCGTTTTTCATTTCACCTTAAATATACCGTTTAAAACACAATAACATGACCGCCGATTTCAGCAATCATGTTATTGTAATATAAAAACATGCTATTGTCTATGGAGTTATGACTACCTGATGCCTGCCGTTTTAGTTATCGTTACAATTCAGCGCATAGCCAATGCGCTGAATCGCAACATGCGAGCAGCCATGCAGAATCGGCTGAAGCCGATGGGCGGCTCGCCGGCAAGTCAACTCTATCGAGCCGCAGGTCTACGCTTCGCTTCGGTCGTCGCAAAGCTGACAGCCACTGGCTGTCATGCGACCCGCGGCAAGTGCAAAATATGCCCTATGGCATATTTTGAATGCCGTTTATGTGCGCCATGCGCACATGGCATCGTTGTGGCTCGGCACTCAGCAGTATCTAATTATCTCCTTTAACATCCGTATCGTCTTTCGTCTCTTCAGGTTTTGCCTCAGGCGTCATATTGCTCGTAAAATGTCCTCCCGGCTGCACGGGATTCCGGGAATCTGCAGGTTCGCCTGACGGCGCCGGCAAGCTTGCCGGGGGCATGTCTGCCGGAGGTATGTTTGCCGGGGGCACATTTCCCGGAGTCATGTTTGCCGGAGGAGCATTCTGCGGCATCTGCCCCTGCTCCGCACCCGGCTTGGCCGGAGCTTCCGGGATCTTTGTTTCAGCCTTTTTACGCTTACCTGACTTGTCCTTTGAAGGTTTCCCGATGACAGCCTTTATTATCTTCACTATGATAAAGACTACAAGGGCGAGGATAAGGAACAGGGGCAGCCTTGATATAAGGAAT
>CACZRA010000320.1 GCA_902783395.1 uncultured Lachnospiraceae bacterium | reverse complement strand
GTGATAGGGATCCTGTCCGAGTATCACGACCTTAACCGACTCGAGCGGAGTAAGGTGAAGCGCCGTGAAAAGCTTGTCAGAGGGAGGATAGATGGTATGAGAAGCATATTCCTGTCTTATGAATCCATAGAGTTTGCGGTAATAATCCTTATGAAATTCAGGATCCAAAACCTCAGCCCATTTTCCGTCAAGTGCCGCCATCCTGTGATCTCCCCCGATAGTTTCCGTCCGTCTTCCGGTATGTTGTCAGTATGTTCCGGCAGGATCCGCTGATCAGATCCTTACCGGTATGCCTTCCTTATGCAGATATTCCTTGACCTCCGATATGGAAAGCTCCCTGTAGTGGAATAAAGACGCAGCGAGCGCAGCCTCGGCATGGCCCTCAGTGAAGGCATCACCGAAATCCTTAAGGCTTCCCGCGCCGCCGGATGCGATGACAGGCACACCCACCGCATCGGCAATGGTCCTTGTCAGCTCGATATCGTATCCCTTTTTTGTGCCGTCGGCATCCATGGAGGTGAGCAGTATCTCACCCGCACCGAGCTCTACGGCCTTAACCGCCCATTCCACGGCATCCATTTCCATATCTATGCGGCCGCCGTTCTTATATACGGTCCAGCCCCGGCCGTCTTCCCTTCTTTTGGCATCGACAGCGAGGACAACGCACTGCGAACCGAATTTATCCGCCGCCTCGGATATGAGCTCAGGGTTCATTATGGCCGCACTGTTCACGGAAACCTTATCAGCCCCCTCTCTCAGGACCGCCCTGAAATCATCTACCGTCCTTATTCCTCCGCCAACGGTGAAGGGAATAAAGACCTGCTCCGCAACTCTGCGCACAAGCTCCACAACTGTGGCTCTGTGGTCTGAGGACGCAGTGATATCGAGGAATACAAGCTCATCCGCCCCCTCTTTATTGTAAGCCTTTGCTATCTCCACGGGATCGCCCGCATCCTTAAGGGATACGAAGTTCACACCCTTTACGACCCGTCCGTTATTCACATCGAGACATGGTATTATCCGCTTAGTGTACATTTAAGAAATTCTCCAAAATTCTGAGTCCTGTATCCGATGATTTCTCCGGATGGAACTGGCAGGCAAAGATGTTGCCGGACTCGACCGACGCATCTACCCTTGTTCCGTATGAGATCGTCGCCTTAACTATATCCCTTTCGGCCGCCTCGAGATAATAAGAATGGACAAAATATACGAAGCTCTCATTCTCCGTCCCCTCAAAGAGTCTCCCGTCTCCCTGAAGAGACAGGGAGTTCCAGCCGATATTCGGAACCTTGAGCCCCGCATTATCAGGCAGTCTCTTTATGCTGCCCTTAAGCAGCGAGAGCCCCTTTACCCCCGGGGATTCCTCGGAGCTCTCAAAAAGAAGCTGCAGCCCGAGACAGATACCAAGAAAAGGTATGCCTTTATCGCATACCTTTCCGATGATATCGATAAGACCGTATTCTTCAAGTCTTCCCATGGCATCTCCGAAGGCCCCCACCCCCGGAAGTATCACATGATCCGAGTCCAGTATGGTATCCCGGTCTCTCGTTGTGACACAGTCGCGGCCCAGATACTGCACCGCTTTTTCCACGCTCTTTATATTTCCTGCATCATAATCAATTATACTTATCATATCAATTCGTCTGATGATAGGTTCCGTCAGCCCCCTTCTTTACATTAAAGCTGTACAGTGTCGTTCCGTCGCCGGCAGTATTCTGATCCCCGGGATCCGTAGATGCGGTACCGCCCGACGGGGGAATATAATCATCCGTGCTGCCGCCCGTATTAGTCTCGGGATTTGATATCTCCACATGAGTGCCGTCCGAATTGGTTATCTCCGTTCCGGCATCGGGCGTCAGCGTGAAGCTTCCGTCATCACCGCCATCCTGCGAAGGCTCACTTTCCTGTACAGGCTCTCCGGCCGGCTCTCCTCCGGTATCCTCCGGCTCCGCTTCGCTCACCTCCTCCGGCTGCGGTTCCTCCGAAGGCGCCTCCTCCCGCGGAGGCTGCCCGGTGTATTCGGGCATGGCAGCGCCCGCTTCCGTGTATTCAACGGTAGGCTGTATCTCATCACGCCACGCGGGATCCACTATATCCATCAGCGCCATCGTATATTCAAGGTCATCAAGCATCCTTGTGATCTCCCTGGCCTGATCCTCATTTACTCCGTACACCCCTGAAAGGTAACCGAGGATCTCCTGGTACAGAGCCTCAAAGCCCTCTCCGACACCCAGGCTGTCCGCGTACTCTGTAAGGGCATCATGTATGACAACACCCTGCATCAGCGAATCGATCGCTTCAAGCGGCTCCTCTCTCTGCTGGAATTCATTGAAGGCATCGATCTTTCTCTGCAGCCTCATGAGAACAAAGGATCTGTTGTATATATCCTTGCTCTCCTCCGACAGATGAGTAAGTCCTACAAGTGAATCATAGGCACCCTCATAATCACCTTTTTCAAAATTCGTCTTGGCCGCGCTCTCATATCCGACGTTCGCAAAGGCAAATGTACAGAAGGTAACTGCCGCCAGGAATGAAGTAAAGAACAGGGCAACCGCTGCCACCTTCTTCCTGGGAAGCTTCTTCTCCGGAACAAGATCCTCCGGCGGCTTCTCCTTCTTGGGCTTCTTCGGCTTCTTCTGCTTAGGCTTCTTTTCCTTTTTGGGCTTTTCCTTTTTCTTCTTTTCTTTCTTTTTCTTCTTTCCGCCGGCCTGAATGTCTTCGCCTAAAAGGGCAGCATTTTCAAGAGTCTGCTCGCTGGGATTTGCAACATTAGATGCTGCGCCCTCTTTTTCAAGGTCTTCCTCTTCATCGTCGTCCCCGCCAAAAAGAAATCCCTGTAAAATCTGGAGAAAGCTTTTCTTTTCGATCGGATTACCTTCCTCATCCGTTTCAGGCTCTTTGCTCTTTTTCTTTCGCTTCTTTCCGCGTTTCTTACGACCGTTTCCAGACTCGTCATCCTCTTCAGGAGACTCGCCGCTATCCCCTCCATCGCCTTCTCCTTCCTCATCTTCTCCGGCAAGCATCGACATCAGATCATCGTCTACCAGATCAAGATTTTCATCCTTCTTAAGCAGATCTCCCATCTCGGAAAGATCCGCATCGCCTCCGAGCTCATCTATGAGCTCCGTAACATCCTGATCGGATATCACGTCATCTCCCAAAAGATCATTGATTCCCTGAAGATCCAGGTCACCGGAGCTCCCCGTATCCGCAGGAGCCGGCTCAGGCTCCGCTCCGCCTTCATCCTTCGGAGCATCACTTGCCTCATCCTCTGCCGCAGCAAAAAGGGCATCTATCTCGGCCGCCGACATGATATGATTAGGATCATCGTCCTCTGCGAGTGCGGGCGCCGGTGCAGGCTCGGGTTCCGGCTCGGCTGCCGCTTCCTCGGGCTCTGCCGGTGTATCCGCCGCCGCAAACAGGGCTGCGATATCATCGGGGCTTAACTGTTTATTCGGATCATCGTCCTCCGCAGGTGCGGGCGCCGGTGCAGGCTCGGGTTCCGGCTCGGCTGCCGCTTCCTCGGGCTCTGCAGGTGTATCTGCTGCCGCAAACAGGGCCGCGATATCATCGGGACTTAACTGTTTATTCGGATCATCGTCCTCCGC
>CACZRA010000319.1 GCA_902783395.1 uncultured Lachnospiraceae bacterium | reverse complement strand
TTGAAAAAATGATCCAGGATCTCCGTTGCATCCATGTCATTCGTCTGCTTGTCCATATGTCTTTTGATGCTCACATTCAGCCGTTTCAGCTCCGAGACCAGATGCTCCGTGTTTTCCTCCACGCCCATAATGATAAGCTCGTAAGGCCTTGCGTACAGTTCCTCATTCTGCAGACTTGCGTGTATCTGTGAAATAATACCCTGATATTCTGTCTCCTCTTCCCTCATGATCCTGATGATACTGTCTATGACCGGGACTGCATGATCAAAAAGCACTACATTAAGCTGATGGTTCTCTGCCTGTTCATACTCTATCCATCCGCAGTTCTTCAGCTGGGAGATCACCCCGTTCGCTTTATCCCGTGAATCACTGACATAGGTCTCATCGTCAAAGGAGATCTCGTCATCATCAGAATCAAAATAATCCATAAGGATACTTACGACCACATCCCTGTTTACGCCATATGAAATTTCCGGTTTGAAGGAGTTATAGATGAGAAGGATCGTATCAGCATACATCCTTTTATATTTGCTTGTCAGCGGCTTGAAAAAATCTCCTGATATGATATCAAAAACATTATTTGTCATTTTCGTTCTGCAGTCCGTCCTTCTCCCCATACAGGATACGGTGCGCAGTCCTGATTGTCCACTTCCAAATTTTTCTCCATTTCATTGTATCATATGCGTCAAATAATGAACTTAAACTGCTTATCCGCTTTACCTAAAACAGCTTCCAGATGTCATGTTTTATACATAAAGACCTCCGACTATTTTTTATTTGAACTATAAATTAGTCGAAGGTCTTTTTCAACTCTTACGTGAACTTCCTGTAGAAAGTTCACGATATAGCCTATGTAGTGGTGACAGCCTTCCCCTCTTTCAGATACTGCTTCAGTCTTTCTGTCTTTGTAATCTCCAGCACCCTATCGTCAGATCAGGTAATAAGAAACTCCTCAAACCGAAGATATTCTGTCGATAATAATCCATCATTGACAAAAGTATATAGAAGTATATAATTATTTTACAAGTATATAAGAGTATATATCCCCGTTTGTAGTATATAGGAGTATATAGAATGGAAAAAAATCCTTTTGCCCTGAATTTTGGAAAACTGCCATCTCAATACATAGACCGTGACATAATAATTGAAGAGATAGAACAGGAGCTTACAGCTGAATACCCGCAGAATCAATGCTTCATGCTTACCGGCACAAGAGGCGCGGGTAAGACAGTAACAATGACGGCAATAGAACGACGGATCAGCGAAAATGATAACTGGATCATTGTCCGGCTGAATCCCACCCGCAATATGCTGGAAAGCCTTACCGCCAAGCTGTATGACAGCGGTAAGATTCTGACACAATTCATCGATAAAAGCATAAACCTGTCAAAATTCGGAATAGGCCTGAATCTGGCATCGAATCCTCCTGTCGCTGATATAGAGTCTGCTCTGGAAAGAATCCTTAAAGAGATCAGGAAGCAAGGCAAGCGCCTTCTGGTAACCGTTGACGAAGTATCCAACTCGCAGTATATGCGGGAATTTGCCAGCTGCTTTCAGATACTGCTGAGGGAAGACCTGCCGGTATTTCTTATTATGGCCGGGCTCTATAATAATATACATGAGCTGGAGGATGAGAAGGATCTGACTTTTTTATACAGAACCCCCCGTTATGAAATGGAACCCCTGAATCTTACCCTTATATCGGACAGATACATGAGAGTGTTCGGTATCAGTCAGGAGAAAGCCATGGACATGGCCATTATGACAAAAGGATATCCATTTGCATATCAGGCCCTGGGAAAATACGTGTGGGAAGACAAGACACACGAAATGGATACCGTAGTTCTTGCAAAGGTTGATGATGCGCTCAGCCACTATGTGTATCGGAAAATATGGTCTGAACTGTCTCCCAAAGACAAATGGTATATGTCTTATATTGTTACCAAAGACAGTATGTCAACAGCAGAGCTTCTCGAAATAACCAAACAGAAGAAGAATGAATTCTCCCAATACAGAGTCCGTCTGAGGGACAAAGGACTGATCAATGTATCAACCCGCGGGATCATACAATACACTCTGCCGAGATTCGATGTTTTTGTAAAGAACAATACTTCCTCCGCTGCCATATGAACATATTGCCTTCACGATTTACGCTATCCTCTGTTATAACCATAGTTGAAATATAATATGATGCCGGCTATAATAATATTGCATATTAAATCAGCCGAAAAGAGGGCTCCATATGTATATCCCAGATTTGATAAATTCGTTGAGGTATGGGGGGACGACTGACAATTCACCGGCGTCTTGCAGCCCCCCGCCTTTGATACAATAGACCCCGATAGGAGGCCATCCGAATGGGCAAATATAATTATGTCTTCTTAAGTTATATTATGTAGTATTATATCGTTTTATGTCTGTATATCTTGCTTTATATCGTATTATCTCTTATACTTTATTCAAATAGAGCAATACTATTTCAACAACCCAAGGAAATACAACGAGGTACAGAAATGAATAAGCAAAATCCCTATGCGATCAGCTTTGGCAGGATCCCGCACCAATACATCAGCCGGGACGTTATGCTTGATGATATTACAGAAGCTCTCGAAAACGAATTCACAGACGAGCGCGCTTTCAAGCTTACCGGGATCCGTGGGACAGGAAAAACGGTTATGCTGTCTGCCGTTGAAAAACAGCTGCGGAACGAATCTGAATGGATCGTATGTGATATAAAACCAGGCGGAAACATAACCGAAGATATTGTATCGCAATTATACGGCGAAGTTCCTTTTATCAAAGAATACATAGATACCAATCTTAATCTGTCTGCTTTTGGGGTAGGCATAAATATCAGCAAGAACAAAACACCTTTAACGCTTGATACTGCATTGAAAAAGCTTCTTCTTGTAATACAGAAAAAGAAGAAACGCGTACTGATTGTGATCGATGAAGTGCGAAAAACCGACGCTCTGGTAGATTTCATCCAGGAATTTCAGATACTCATCCGAGAAGATCTGCCCATCTATCTGATGATAGCAGGACTATATGAAGACATAGACAGCATAGAAAACACAGAAGGTCTCACGTTCTTCCTTCGAGCCGAAAAGTATGAAATGACTCCTCTTAATATAGCCATTATAAGGGAGGATTATAAAAAAACCCTCGGACTGGATCATGATACCGCTCAAGAGCTGGCCGTAATGACTAAAGGCTATGCATTTGCGTATCAGGCCTTTGGTAAATACATGTGGGACTCCGATGATAAAACTATAAATGGCATGGTGTTGGCACAGGTCGATGAAGCCCTGTCTCAAAAGGTATATAACAAGATATGGCGTGAACTAAGACCACAGGATAAGTGGTTCCTAAGGTTCATAGTAAAGAAGGACTCCATGTCAGTCGATGAACTGCTCGCTGTCACAAGCAAAAAACACAGTGAATGGAGCAATCCCAGAGCCAGATTGATAGAGAAGGGTATCATAAACTGCCCGTCCCGCGGCAGGATCTCGATCAGTCTACCCCGCTTCAGAGAATTCGTAGAAGCCCAGGAAGATTGAGTGATATCACCGGTAAGGTAAACACTCTATCATACGTACCTGTTATATTTCTTTTGCCGTGAGATACACCTGCGGAATCATCCTTGTAGCGATCAGCTACGATGAAAAGACGAAAAAGCATTCCTGCAGGATAATCAGAGAGCGGATGTGAACCTCACATCCCATACTCCATAAAAGTTTCGACGTATTTTTCAGGAAGACCTATGTCATAACTCTGACCTTCGATAAGCACACCCAGCAGTCTGCCGTGGCCGGCTGCATCGGAAAAGGCACTTGTCAGATCCGTCTCTGATAAGTCTCCTCTTCTCTCCTTCTCATCTATCTGATGCCCCACATATCCAAAAATATCACTTGTCAGGATGTAATTTCCAAATGTAGCATAACATTTTCCTTCAACAAGCAGCCGGTCTGCCGCAAACTTCTCCTCGGGTTTTTCTACCATCTCATTCACATACATTATTCGATGATCCTCTGATCTGAAGTCCCCGCAAAGCACACCGTAATTTCTGCTGTCTGAAACAGGAATCTCCCTGATCCCTACAACAGATCTCTCTCCGTCTGCATCAAAAGCATCGATCATCTGTCGTGTACACGAGATGTCACAGCTGCTTTTATAAAGAAAATCTCCCAGGAGCAGCACACATGGTTCACCATTGAGATATTCATTCGCCTGGTATACAGCGTGACCAAAGCCCTTTTTATCCTTCTGAATAATAAAACGGACTTTCCTCCCGATCTCAAATATCTTTCGATAATAAACACGGCTTTTTTGAGGCAGACGAGCCTCATAGGAATCGTCATAATCAAAATGAAACGCCCTGTTATACTCCTCCTCTTCGCCCTCACCGACGATCAGATAGATCTCATCTATACCGCATTCATCCAGCTCCTCCAGCATGTAGAGAAGCGCCGGTTTGACAGCACCATCTTTGCCCGGAACAGGAAGCAGGGCTTTTTTTATAAAGAAAGTCTCAGGAAACATTCTGGTACCTGATCCGGCTATCGGGATCACGGCTTTTCTTATATTATGATCATTCATCATATTCTGGAAATTCTCCCTGCATGCGCAATACCGTATCTATCCGCATTCTTTCTGAAAAACCAGGTGATCATACTCTCTCCCAGATATGAAATCTGTCTTTTCATGATAGAAATCCCGCTTTTTCTGCAATTATCTTCAAATTTCTCAAGCACAGGGAACATCCAGGAGCAAAGCTCGTTCACTACACCTGCTTTTGCAAGGAATATGTTGTAATTATAGAAATATACCTCTCCGAATATCTCATCATAAGACTCCATATACTCGGGAGATAATTCTTTTACAGCAGCGAGAAAAGCATTCCACTGCGCATCACTTAAATATCTGCGATGATGTTCTCCTATGTCCGGAACATGTATCATAGGGTACGGAAGCACAGCATCAAGATCGGCAGCTTTAATTCTCCTCAGATCTTCCTCGTCAATATTCATAACCCTGCGATACTGACACAGACCAAAGTAGCTTTCCTCTTCAGCTTCAGGCAATAAATTTTTCCACATCCAGTACAGCGCTGTGAGTTCACGATAAGTAGGATTTTTCTCGGAAATGTTCTCACCGGACATATCATTAAGCTCAGCTATCCTGATATCGGTAAG
>CACZRA010000318.1 GCA_902783395.1 uncultured Lachnospiraceae bacterium | reverse complement strand
GTGGGGGTGTCAGCATTTGTCATAAATTCATCAGATTCGTTATATTCCTCAGCATAGAAATCCTTATACATCAGAAGCGGAATTACAAGCTGTATATCGGTGCCGTCTTCCAGAATAAGTCTCTCATCCCCTCCTGTGGCATACCCATGGTCCGAAACAACTATTATCCTTGTATTATCATACACACCGTTCATCTTTAGATAATCAAGCCATTCACCTAATTGAATGATTGCCGCCATGTTACTGTGATAATGCATATATCCGTCGAACTCTATGATATTCCCTTCCAAATCACATCTCTCTTTATATTCAACATTTCTGTTATTTACATTGCCGGAGAAACTGTAATCAGGAAGCTGTAATTCTGTAGGCCAGTGAGCACTTTCATTATCCATGATCATGAACGTATTCTGACTTCCGTCCTCAATCCGGGTAAGCTTATCCAGATTTTCCAAAACCGAAATGCTGTCAAAAAAGGACATAGAGGGATAAGTCAGGATATCAGGATACAGATATTCTCCATTATCGTATATAAATGACTGTAACAATGTGGGAACAACCTTATGCACACCATACATAAAAAACGAACGTCTTCTGTATTTTTCAATAAACGCCGTTGTAGCGGGATCTAAAAACTTATTCTTAAGGCTGGCTGCATGTATATCAGGATAATCATCATATATTGAAAGATCACTGACCCATTCATATCCTGCTAACGGAGGATCGTATACAGTTGTCTGATATCCGTTTTCCGAAAAGATAACCGGCATTACCTTCAATGCTTCATCCTGCTTATCGACAAGCTTCTCTTCGTCACGTTTATCCATCATTTCAGGAGTATATTCATATCCTCCGAATAACCCAGGAGAGCCTGTAAGGGTTTTTCCGCCATGTGATACTACATTAGGATAATATGTAAAGCCGGCATACTTCTCTTTGAGCTCCGGCCTTTCAGCCAGCATGAACGGGATATATGTGCCTATTTCCTGATCAAGCATGATCACTATCACATTTTTCCCCTGTCTTGAAATGGTAAAGCCTTCCCCGTCAGATCCGGTATTCTTAAGTGAATGTATGTTTTGCAGAATGCTTTTCTCTGTACTCACCACATTGAAGCCGGCAAGACCCGCAAGACCTAAGATCAGCGAAATATAGATCATTTTCATCCATCCCGGCTTCACCCGCCATATATATATAAATATACCGGCAATGACGGCCAATACTGCTATATTGATCAATATGGCTGAATGCGAAAAAAACAGTTCCGAATCGTATTTGAGCTCCGATGTAACGTATTTATCGATATTGCCAAAAACAAGGAAGTCTGTCAGGAATATCCCGCTGCTGATCCAGACAAGGCCGCATATTCCCCGTCTCGTCTTATCTGATGCCAGATAATAGAACACAGGAAACCATATCAGGAAAAGGCCGGCCGATATTAAGGAGGTGCTGACTATGTATTGCAGCGGGTTCCTGTAAGCACAGGTAATGACAAATTCAGATGGAGAAGACACTATTACGGAAGAGGGGATAACCACACCTATGAGGATCGTCATAAGAACAGCCCCTGAAAATGTCAAGATATGGATCCGTTTCGGATCAACGGAAGGAGCGCCCATACTGACTTCTCTCTCATTGATCTCTGGTCCCAATCCGCCTTTGACGGCTGTTCTCTTCCTGATTTTGATCGCTATATTCTTCAAAAGTGAGAAAATATTGTTCATGGTCCAGTATACGACCAAACCGCTCGGGCTGTCATAAAGAAGGATAAGAAACAGAAACGCCATAACATACAACTGAATCTTTTCTTTCAACGGAGATCCCTTGGTGTAAATAATGACTGAAATAATATTGATCAATGTCATAAGGATCGGCAGAATATTTATGATCAATCCCGGGATCATGATCATTTCCGGATAAATATCAATCCCAATCGCAGGGATATTAATAATCGCGTCCGGCCGGCCAAGATCCTTAATGCATAAGAATATCCTTCCGTCCAAACGGCTGAGATGTGATAAAAAATGATATGCAGCGATAAAAAACGGTATCTGCAGCAGCAACGGCAGAGAGCTTCTTAACGCATACAGCGGATGATACTCCTGTTTGCGGTAGTATGCATTCAGCATCATGAATCGTTCATCACCTTTGAAAACCCGCTTGATATGATCAATCCAGGGCTTCATCTCCTTCTGGCGCGAACGCTCCTTTTCAGATATCAGATCCGCTCTGTTATATAACGGAAGCATCAAAAGATTTACGACAAGACTGACGCCGATAATAGCGATACCGGGTGTCCCCCAGATCTTGTACATGATAGAAAACACTACTTCCAGCAGGAGCTCTATGGGATATATGATCAAATAATACAATCCATGCAACATATCATCGTAGTATAGGCCCGGCGTCAATATAACGCAAGCTCAAACAAGCTCTCCTTTTTTTCCGTCATGCTTTCGTCCCACCCTGAACAGACAGATCGCATATCTGGCAACTGTCAGCCATGCGATCAGCGATATTGCTTCTGCCACATGCCAATACACGGGCGGGATATACGATATTCTTACATTTCCCGAAAATCCCCTTGGGATTTTGACCGCAAGTCTGGCGTTAACGTCACTCCGCCCGGTGGAAAATTCTTCACCTTTTTCCATATCAAATGCATGGTAATTTCCGAAATCAAAGAGCGGTACGACAGCCTCCGCGTCATCTCCGCTGTTTACCACATTCATGACCCTGTCCGCGCCGTCCTTAACATAGGATCTTACGATAAGTCCGGGGCTTGAAGCTATGACCGATCTATCGGCTATCCCTCGTGTCATTCCCCACACAAGGTCATAATCTGCGCTCATGTCCAGATATGCCTGCTCATCATTGTTCATCTGTATATACGGACTCTGCTTTCTGTCAGTAGTCACGCCCTGATAAAATGACAGACAGGCTATTATCGTCAGCACGTATACAATGACTGTTACAGTCCTGTAAAGTTTCATCCTCCGTCCCCTGATATCTTTGAGAAAAGCAAGAAATGCCGTAATGATCAGCATGACCGCTACAGTCATATGCCTCCATACAAGCTCCATCACCTCCCATACAGCTCTCAATGAATCCGCCCTTCCTATCAGGATCCTGGAAATAGCATCCCTCGGAAAATATACGGTTGACATCCAGAGAGCCAAAAGTCCAAGTCCAAATGAAACTCCAAGTATCCTGGCGTTCACAGAATCCCTGTCTCTTTCGTTATCGATATTCCTGGTAAGAGCATACAGTATGAGCAGGATCAATGCCTGCATGAAGCGGTAAACCTTTTTTTCTTTGATTAAGATGGAGCTTATCCTCAGCTCTCCGGGACCGTCATAGTGTATAAACAGCTGCAGATCATCTACCGAGCTGAACACCGGAACGTACAGCCTCCCTGTCACCTGCGAATGCTCGTCATCCAGATACAGCGGCTCGAATACCGCCGATCCGTCCTTCAACCGGGACCTTACCCCCAGATACCCGTTTGAATGCAGCATATATCTCATTGGATCT
>CACZRA010000317.1 GCA_902783395.1 uncultured Lachnospiraceae bacterium | reverse complement strand
CAGGATCGGCCTGTCCGGTGTGACTCCCACGGCGGCCTTCATGTATTCCTCCATCTGGTCATCATCATATACGACCTCCATGCCTCTTCCCCCGAGGACATAGGACGGACGCACCATGACGGGATAGGATATCTCCGCAGCCACGGCTTTTGCTTCCTCAACCGTCGTTGCCATACCCGATTCGGGCATGGGTATATTAAGCTTATCCATCATATTCCGGAACTGATCCCTGTCTTCCGCAAGATCGATGACTTCGGGAGAAGTTCCGAGGATATTTACACCGTTTTTCTTGAGCGAGGCTGCCAGGTTAAGCGGTGTCTGGCCGCCAAACTGCGCTATTACGCCGTCAGGCTTCTCGACTGCATATATCGAAAGGACATCCTCCTGTGTGAGCGGTTCGAAATAAAGTCTGTCGGAGGTATCATAATCCGTGGATACCGTCTCGGGATTACAGTTAACAATGATGGTTTCAAAGCCCAGCTTTTTCAGGCTCTTTGCGGCATGTACGCAGCAGTAATCAAATTCTATACCCTGCCCTATGCGGTTCGGTCCGCCGCCCAGGATCATTATCTTCTTTTTCCCGGCATCCTTTATCTCCGTGCCCTTTTCCGAGTTGTACGTTGAGTAATAATATGCGCTGTCCTCTGTGCCGGATACATGGACTGCTTCAAAGACCTCCCGTACTCCGAGGGATTCCCTCTTATTCCTTATCTCATCCTCGGAGAGGTCAAGAAGTCCCGCGAGATATCTGTCGGAGAAGCCGTCCTTCTTTGCCTTGATAAGCTCCTCATCCGGGGGCATCGAGCCCATGTGGCTTAAAAGGGCTTCCTCTTCTTCCACGAGCTCCTTCATCTGCTCAATGAAATACCTCTTTACATGGGTAGCCTCATATACCTCGTCTACCGAGATCCCTTTTCTCAGAGCCTCATACATCTGGAAATGTCTTTCGGAATTAGGGGTTGCGAGCCTGGTCAGCAGCTCCTTCTTCGTAAGGGTATCATAGCCTCCTACATGTCCGAGGCCATATCTTCCCTTTTCCAGAGACCTTATAGCCTTCTGGAAAGCTTCCTTATAATTCTTTCCTATGGACATAACCTCACCCACGGCTCTCATCTGGGTTCCGAGCTTATCGTCCACTCCCTTGAATTTTTCAAATGCCCATCTTGCGAATTTAACTACCACAAAGTCGCCGCCGGGCTTGTACTGCGAAAGGTCACCCCATACGCTGTCCTTGATCTCTTTAAGCGTAAGCCCTGTCGCAAGCTTCGCGGATACGAGCGCTATCGGGAATCCGGTCGCCTTGGAAGCAAGGGCTGATGATCTTGAGGTCCGGGGATTTATCTCGATGACTATGATGCGCCCGGTCTTGGGATCATGAGCGAACTGAACGTTAGTCCCGCCTATGACTCCGATGTGCTCGACTATCTTGTATGCCTGCTCCTGAAGCTTTTTCTGCACCTCTTCGGATATAGTGAGCATGGGTGCGGTACAGAAGGAATCTCCCGTATGGACTCCCATGGGATCCACATTTTCAATGAAGCAGACCGTGATCATGTTGTTGTCCTTATCACGGACGACCTCGAGCTCCAGCTCTTCCCAGCCTGATACGCACTCCTCCACGAGTACCTGATGAACTATGGAAGCCTGCAGGCCTCTTGCACAGACAGTCTTTAATTCTTCCTTATTGTATACGAGACCTCCTCCTGCGCCTCCCATGGTATAGGCGGGTCTCAATACTACCGGATAGCCCAGCTCCTCAGCTATCTTCAGCGCTTCTTCCACTGAATACGAAACCTCCGAGCGCGCCATCTCGATGCCCAGGCTGTCCATGGTTTTTTTGAATTCGACCCTGTCCTCACCGCGCTCTATGGCATCCACCTGTACGCCTATGACCTTGACGTTGTACTTGTCGAGAACTCCCGCCTTATAAAGCTCCGAGCAGAGATTGAGACCGCTCTGCCCGCCGAGGTTAGGCAGCAGGGCGTCCGGTCTTTCTTTTTCTATGATCTGGGTAAGCCTGTCCACATTCAGAGGCTCTATATAGGTCACGTCAGCCGTTTCCGGATCCGTCATGATAGTGGCCGGGTTCGAGTTTACGAGCACTATCTCATAGCCCAGGCTTTTTAGTGCCTTGCAGGCCTGTGTGCCCGAATAATCAAACTCGCAGGCCTGTCCGATTATTATGGGCCCCGATCCGATTATAAGTACCTTGTGGATGTCTGTTCGCTGTGCCATTTGTTTATCCCCTCTCCAAATTATTCACTATAAAAATGACAGGCCGCTTTCACAACCTGTCAGTTTTGAAAAATGATCTATCCTATCCCCTCCGTCGAGGTGATGAGTTCTATCAGATGCTCGTCGTTCATCTTCCTGCACATGGCGGCAAGCTGATCCGTCGTCACTCCGTGGAGCTGCTGCTTCACGCCTCTTATATTGATGGATACCGTTCTTTCTGCTACCTCTTTGTCACCTACGACTATGATGTACGGATCCTTCAGATTCTTATATTCTTTTATTTTTTCGTTCATATTCTTGTCCGCCGTATCGCATTCGACACGCACTCCGATATTTTCAAGCATACGCTTCAGCTCAAGCGCGTACTCATTATGCTCTGTCCTTATCGGAACGATACCGACCTGGTAGGGAGAGAGCCAGAAAGGAAAGGCTCCCTTGAAGTTTTCGATCAGTATGCCTATGAACCTTTCAAAGGATCCGAATATGGCTCTGTGTATCACGACGGGCTGTACCATCCGGCCGCTCTGATCCTGATAGGTAAGACCGAAATTATGCGGCAGCTGGAAATCAAGCTGCACCGTACCGCACTGCCATTCACGGCCTATGGCATCCTTTATCTGGAGATCTATCTTCGGCCCGTAGAAAGCTCCGTCGCCTTCATTTATCTCATAACCGCCTTCTCCGTATTTCTTGTCAAGTATCCTCTTTAATGCAGCCTCCGCCTGATTCCAGTCCTCGATATCTCCCATGAAATCCTCAGGTCTGGTGGAAAGCTCCGCCCTGTAGGTTATTCCGAAGGTGGAATATATCTCATCGGCTATGGAGATGATGTTTTCTATCTCCTCTTCTATCTGCGGTATGGAAACGAAGGTATGGTCGTCGTCCTGTCTGAAGGCCTGTACCCTGAAAAGTCCGTTCAATGCTCCGCTCTTTTCCTTGCGGTGGATCATGTCTATCTCATTATACCTGATCGGAAGCTCCCTGTAGGAGTGGTTGGTCCGTGCGTATGTGTTCATCGCGTTAGGGCAGTTCATGGGCTTTGCCGCCATCACGTCATCCGCATCCGGTGTCCAGGTCGTCCCGGGAACTATGAACATATTGTCCTGATAATGTGCCCAATGGCCCGAAATGAGCCAAAGCTTTTTATTGTTTATCACGGGAGCCGATATTTCCTGGTAGCCGTTCCTGTCGTGAAGCTCTCTCCAGTATTGAACCAGAGCCCTGTACATCCTCCAGCCTCTCGGAAGCCAGTAGGGCATTCCGGGTGCGGTCTCGTGAAACATGAAGAGCTGCAGTTCGGGGCCCAGCTTCTTATGATCTCTTTCCTCAGCCTCCTTTACAAAGGCAAGATGCTTTTTTAATTCATCCTTTGAGGGAAAAGCATATATGTAGATCCTCTGCATGGAATCGTTCTTCGCATCACCTCTCCAGTATGCGGCAGATACGGCCTTTACCTTAAATGCCGCCTGCAGAAGCTCTGCAGAATTTTCCACATGGGGTCCGCGGCACAGATCCACATAATCATCTCCGGTATAGTAGATGCTTATGGTCTCGTCCTCGGGAAGATCTTTTATTATCTCGACCTTGTACTTCTGATCCTTGAAAAGCTCAAGCGCATCCTGCTTGGAAACCTCTTTCCTTGTCCAGGTCTCCTTCCTCTTGAGTATTTCTCTCATCCTCTCCTCTATCGCCGTAAAATCATCAGGAGATGCAGGTCTCGGCAGTACGAAATCATAATAGGCTCCGTCCGCTATCTGCGGTCCTATCGCGTACTGAACGTCGTTCCCGAATATCTCTATTACTGCCTTCGCAAGAACATGTGCCAGCGAATGCCGGTACAGTGATAAAAACTCTTCTCTCTCCATATTGCTGTTATCCTCTCCGCTTAGAAGCATATCTAAATGAGGATTATACCATAAAACCCTCCGGGTGCATAATTGTTTTAAAGCTCTTTTCATGCAATAATAACAGATATAACACTTGAACTGACAGCCTTAAAAATAAAAACAGGCAGGGCGCCGGGACGCCCCACAGATGACAAGGAGGCAGCGTATGAAAAACAGAAGGTCAATAAAGATACTGAGCATTATTCTGATGCTCATGCTGATATTGGGAGCACCTGCTTCAGCCTATGCGGATACCGTCTCCCAGGCTTCCTCAACGGCGGATCCGGGTGATGCTCCTGAGATCGTGCTATCGGAGGATCTTACAGAAGGATCCGCAGATCCTCCTGAAGATACGGAGGGCGGCATTTCTGATCTTTCCGTCGAAGACGCTTCGGAATATACAGTAAACTGCCCCCCCGAAAATGATCCCTCATCAGACGTTTCCGGTAACGGAACGGAGGATCCGGGGGACAGTGTTTCTGTCGATACCGTATCTGCCGACACTCTCCCCTTCGGCCTTATGGGGATGCCCGACGGCTATACGCTGACCAAAGAGCAGCTGGAAACAAAGCAGGCCCTTATAGATCATGATGTCCTTTCCGTTCTGGCAGAAATGACTCCCGGCAAAGACTATGTCGAAGACGAGATCACATTGGCTACAGACGATGCAGGCTATGCGGAGGCTGCTGCCTTTGCATATAACGGCATGCTTGATTCCTGTGATCTGGGCGTCGCCGTGATAAAGCTTCCTTCCGGAGGTGCTACCGTTTACGAAGCGGTCTCTGCCGGCATGGATCTGTCTTATGATCTCCCTCCCGTGGAGCCGAACTATATATATAATGAACCGGCACCGGAGCCCGAAGATATCGAGGCGTTCGAAAGATATGCTGCTTCGGTCGCTACGGAGCAGTCTTACAGTTCCCTTTACGGATCTAAGGTAACGGATCCTTTCTTAAATCCGGGTTCTGACAAATATCAGTGGTTCCATGACATGATCCATACCTATGCCGCCTGGGGAGTGACCACCGGAAGTACAAAGGTCACGGTCGCTGTCATAGATGAAGGAGTATCAATGCATGAGGAATTCGGAAGCCGGTTAAAAAGATATTACGTTGCAAAAAATCTTACGGATGAATCCGGACACGGAACCAATGTCGCAGGCATAATCGCGGCGGGCCTGAACGGGAAGGGCGGCGCAGGAATTGCGCCTGGTGTCAATATACTGGGACTTCCCGCAAAGGTGAAAGATACCGGATATACCGATGCCAATCTTAAAAAGGCTATAAACTATGCCGCGGAGCTCTCCGGCGGAAAACCGAGGGCAGACATCATAAATATGAGTCTCGGAGGACCGGCCTACAGTAACAGCCTGTATAAATCCATTCAGCAGGCCCATGATAACGGGGTCACCATAGTAGCCGCTGCGGGGAATGAAATGGCCAACGGCTATAGCTATCCCGCGGCATATGACGGCGTCATAGCTGTAGCCGCAGTGACACCCGACGGATACAAAACGGGCTTTTCAAATTACGGCTCCTATGTGGATATAGCGGCCCCGGGTCTCATAATGTGGTCCGCCTGGAACGGTTCTGACGAGGATGAACAGGTTGATCCCACTTCAGATACCGAATATAAGGTCTATACGAAAATGAGCGGTACCTCCCAGGCCTCTCCCGTGATCGCGGGCGCCTGTGCCCTTTATATGAGTGCCGTCGGCCATCATGTAAGCCCCGACGAAATGGAAAAGGTTCTGAAAAAAAGCACGAATAAGGGAAAGTCCTCAGACGCAGGAGCCGGAATCATAGACCTTGCAAAGATGTTCTCTCCCGACCGTACTGCACCAACAATCTCCGTAACAGGCCTGGATAAAGGAACCGTTCCATATGATTCAAAAATGACCATAAAGGCCGGAGACAGCATCACGGGCAGCGCCGGTATCACAAAGCTCGGCGGAAAGATAATCTACACGGTAAACGAAGGCAATCCCACCATACTCGACGGTAACGTCACAAGAGGAGTGGTATACAGCAGTGCGGTTTCTGTATCATCACTTCTTACAAAATATAAATTAAAGCCCGGGGATAAGGTCACGATACGAGCGGCTGCAGTAAGCGGCATGGGAGTGCTGAGCAATGTCTCGCAAATGAGCTTTAAGGTGGCGGACAGGGCCACGTCGGTCTCCATAAACTCACATCCCTCCTCCATATATGCGGGGGGATCCCTCCAGCTTACGGCAACGGTACTCCCAGATAACTCCACCAAAAAGGTTACCTGGGAGATAACCAACAAAGATACCGCGCCCGAGGGGGCAAAGATAGATGCCAAATCGGGACTTGTAACAACAAGATCCGGAAAACCCGGAAAGATAACGGTCAAATGCACTTCTGCGGCTCAAAATGCTTCCGGTAAGAATCCGTATGCCACTACCACTCTTACCGTAAAGGACGGAACCATGGCCAAGGCTCTGGCCCTTGATAATACAAAGCTGTCCCTGACCTTCGGTACCAAAGGCTCTACCGGAGCACTTGAGGTGATCTCGCTTACCGACGCGAAGAACAATCCGAAAAAGCCTTCCTCCATCGCATATCAGTGGACCAGCAGCAATCCGAAGGTAGCGACCGTCACCCCTTCAGACACATCATATAAGGCGACGGTGAAGGCCGCGGGAAAGGGCAGTGCAAAGATCACCTGCAAAGCCCTTGACGGCAGCAACAAGACCACGACCTGCAATGTCACGGTCTCACAGCTTGTCACGGGCATAACGGTCACCGGGCAGTATTATCTTACGCCGGGCCCTTCCTTTACCTACAAGGCGGCCGTCACGCCCTCGAATGCGGACAATAAGAAAATAAAATGGTCGATTAAGGATGCTCCGGCAGGCGTTACGATAAATGAGAATAACGGAAACGTAAAGCTTGCAAAGGATACAGCTGTCGGAAAGTATTTCACCATCGTCGCAACATCGACCGACGGTACCAATAAGGTATATAACAAACAGGCTTACATCGTAAATAAAGCCAGCTCAATAAAGATCGCAACTTCAGGGACCGTTAATTCTGACGCACTTATTCCTTCGTATGATAAGAAGACCGGCTCCCTTACCTCGGCAAGGATGTATACTGTGGACTTTTCCAACACGAAAAGCAAAACATCAGCGTCTAAATTAAAGGCCGATGAATCCTCCCTGACCCTTAAGGCCACTGTTTTGTCCGGAGAAAGCACAAAGAATACCGGAGCCAATGTTATCTGGAGCACAAATAACTCCAAGGTCATATCCTTAAGTGCCGCCACCGGTGCGAGCGTTACGGTGAAGGCCTTAAAAGCGGGCAGTGCGACCGTTACCTGCAAGGCAGACGATGGCAGCGGAAAAAAGGCAAGTGTAAAGCTTAACGTAATAATCCCGGCCTCGGATATTTCATCCGTTCCCACAAATGAGCAGGCCTTCATTGCCAGAGGCTGCTCCGCAAAGATCCAGGCGAAGCTCGGCTCCTTATACGGAAAGCCCTCTGTATCAAAGCTTACGTGGACATACAAGGCAGCTGCGACAAACGGCTCCTCCACCATATCCTACGGAAAGGGTACAGGCTTTTCCAAACATCCTTATGATGAATATATTAAGGATAGAAAGCTTTTGAGCTGT
>CACZRA010000316.1 GCA_902783395.1 uncultured Lachnospiraceae bacterium | reverse complement strand
GTTAAATCTTCTGGGTCTTATTTTTTCTGCTTTTTTTCTGTGATGGGGGTAAAAAAAGCTTATGGAATTTGGTTTGATAAATTCATTTCCCATACAGTAGAAGAAAAAATTGCAAATCGAAAGTATTTTGAGCATAATGCAAATGTAAGCGTGAAATTATCGGATGGCAGATATAACTTTTACAAGGAGGTAGACAATGGTAAGACATGTGATCGTATGGAAACTTAAGGATGAATATGCCTCAGAAAAGGCGGATGATATTAAAGCCGGCATAAAGGAAGGCTTGGAAGACCTGTCAGGAAAGATACCGGGGCTTAGGGATATCAGGGTGTATACTAAGCCTCTGGCATCTTCAAACTGTGATCTTATGCTGGACTCATTGTTTGATGATGAGGAATCGTTAAAAGGCTATTCCGTGAATCCACTGCATGTCAATGTGGCTGATAATAAGGTACGGCCTTTTGTTTCACAGAGGAGCTGTATGGATTTTGAAGTTTAGGATTGATTTCAAGCTGAAGATAGCCGGCTGATACCGGATAGACACGGAAATCGAACGAATATGCAAAATCACTGACCTTGTCGGAAAGCGGCACTTAAGGCAGAACAGTTAGGAGAAGGATTATAATTTTGCAACAGAACTATCAGGTGAGTGACATGAAGGTACTGAACTTTGGATCTTTGAACATTGATTACGTATATTCTGTGAATCATATTATCATACCGGGAGAGACTGAGCCTGTTGCAGAAGTAAGTGAACACTGCGGCGGGAAGGGGCTTAATCAGTCAGTTGCCCTTGCAAGGGCAGGAGTGCGTGTTTATCACGCCGGGATGTTCGGAGAGGAAGGGGATCTGCTTATTGACAAGCTGTCAGAAAACGGGGTTAATACGGAATATATAAGAAAGATCACAGGACGAAGCGGGCATACAATAATCCAGGTTGATAAAAACGGTCAGAATTCCATACTTCTTTTTGGCGGAGCTAACAGGGCATTGACCAGGGATTTTATTGATGATGTAATCGGAGGGTTTGATGCCGGTGATATTATCGTGCTGCAGAATGAGGTAAACCTGATTGATTATATTATAGATAAGGCCTATGACAGGGGGATGAAGATTGTTTTGAACCCGTCACCGTATGATGATGCTGTTACAGCCTGTGATCTGCGGAAAGTATGGCTTTTCTTTTTGAATGAGATAGAGGGCGGACAGATGACCGGGGAGAGTGATCCGGAGAGGATTCTCAATGTGATCAGGGAAAGATATCCAGGGGCTTGTACGGTTCTGACTTTGGGGGCAGACGGATCAGTATATCAGGATACGGACAGGAGATTCCGGCAGGAGATCTTTAAGGTCAAAGCTGTAGATACGACGGCTGCGGGTGATACTTTTACGGGATACTTCGTTTCGGCTATTATTGACGGGATGGAGCCTGACAAGGGTCTTGAGCTGGCTGCAAAGGCTTCGGCGATCGCTGTCACGAGACACGGGGCGGCAGATTCGATCCCGGGCAGGGATGAGGTGTGACAGAAGGGTATGATCGGAACAAAATGAGCAAGATGAAGGTTATTATTATTGCCGTGGCTGCTGCAGTTATAGTTGTGGCCGCATGGATTATATACTTTCAATATTTTAAGACCTATGAGGCAGGGAAAGATCCCAAACTCTCAGAGATAACATATGCATGTTATATGACAAGCATGTACAGTTCTGATTTCGGCTACATCTATGATAAGTATACGGTGAGCAAGCGTGAAAAGAAGTATTATGCTGAAACTGACTTGTTTGACGAGGAGAAGAAAGAACAGACCGTTACTAAAGCCGAGATAACCAATGCTGAATATGAAGAGATAATAAATCTCCTCGATGGCTGCAAATATGTAAGGCAGGGCAAATCAGATCCTGACAGAATGGATGGATATATGGACAGCAGCAACTATTATTCAGACATTATATGGGATCACCGACCCGATGGCCCCTGGGAGCTGTCTATGGATACAGATACACGGCGGAGCTTTTCAGAATCAGTGAGGAGAGCAGTCAGAACCATAAATGTTGTATTGATTGATGATGTGGAACCTTCGAGTGTATGGATCATCAGGGATACACAGGGGAATCGAAAGACAAGTATCTGGGGAACTGCTATGATCAAACCCGATAAATTGGGGGAAGAGTATACTTTTGCCGTTCCTTTGTCGGAGGACAATAAATATCTGTTCCGCATGATAGATGAAGACGGAATATATTATGAAACAGAAATTCCTGAGCTTATGGATGGTTGGAAATTAAGATTATCTTACGGAGAGGATGATAGAGAGGTTCATTTGAATATCTATGATGATACAGGTGTTCTTATGCATGAGAGTTCCGTGTTCAATGCTGCATTAGGCGATTAACTGACAGGGTTTGGCTTTTTCCTAAAGAGGTTTATTCATGGACAGAATGTTATATGTGATGAAGGTTGATGGGAGCTCCGTTTATGAAAAGAATGGTTATGATCATATTAATAATTACTATGTTGATCAGCGGCGTTTCATGTGGCAGCGTTAGTCCGGCAGATGCGGGGAAGGAGAGGGCGGCTTACTCCATAACGAAGGTTAATGGAGAAGCTGACTGGGACAATATCCCATCGGTATCTATCGATAAGGTGCTATGGACTGAAGATTATGGCATTCGTGGCAGGGGACAGCTTTGCTATGATGATGAAAATCTTTACGTACATCTGAGTGCAGTGGAGAAGGATATCCGCGCGGAGAATACGGAACCGCTTTCGCCTGTATACGAGGACAGCTGCCTTGAATTCTTTTTTATGCTGCCGGGGGCGGATGATTACTTTAACTTTGAGATCAATCCTAACGGATGCCTTTGTGTCCAGTTCGGACCCGAAAAGACTGACCGGATAAACATAGTCCGGGATGATGCTGAAGAATATTTTGATATCCGGGCTGACAGGACATCCGATGGCTGGGAGGTGTTTTACAGGATCCCGCTTAAATTCATACAGCTTTTCTACCCGGATTATCATTTTGGCGGTGAGATATCTGCCAATATGTATAAATGTGGGAATAAGACGGTAAACAAGCATTATCTTTCATGGACGCAGATAGATCTGGATGCACCGAATTTTCACTGCCCGGAGTTTTTTGGGGAGATGCGTTTTGACGGAGGGACAAAATGAGACTTCGTCAATTACCTTACAGGGTTTGACTTTTTTCAACTGACAATGATCTTTGAGGAAGAATACGGATTTGGGAAGGTGACGGTCACTGATGAGATGACAACCGAGGGTACGATCCGTACCCTGTGTGTCAATGGTGCCCGGGAGTCTGCCTGCTATGTGGATGAGGGGAGGCATTTTGACCTGAGATTTGATTATAATCATGAATTTGCCCGCCTGCTTCACGAGACTGATGGTGGAAGGAGAGTACTGCTCATAGGTGGTGCAGGATTTTCATTGCCAAAGTACTTCATCAGCAGCTTCTCATCCGGGACAATGGATGTAGTGGAGCTTCACAGGCAGATGTATGACATTGCAATGAAGTATTTCTTTCTGGATGAACTGTATGTTTCATTCCATCCGGACAGAACCGGGAGGCTGCGGGTTATCTTTGAAGACGGAAGCAGTTACATAGACAGGCAGAGCAGGGCTGTAAGAGGTTTAGCGGGTGCAGCTCAGGCGGTGGGCAGAGAGTATGATATTGTATTCGATGATGCTTTCACGGGAAGGGCGCATGACGGGAAGATGCTGTCAGAGCATACTGTCAGATGTATATGTGATATACTGAAGCCCGATGGAAGATATGCTGCAAATATCATTTCTCCTGTAGATGGTTACGGTTCGATGCAGCTGGTACTTGCCAGGAGTACACTGAAGAATCATTTCAAACATGTAAAGATATGGCAGGTCGATCCGGGGAGGGATCCAAAGGAACGGCAGAATTGCATTTTATATGCGAGGAATCCAAGGAATTAGGGTGTGGAATTATATTCCGCATGCCGGCTGCGCCGGGACTTTTGAAACCAGGACTATACATGAGAAATGCCTGCGGGGGAGGGAGTCCACTTGCAGGCATTTCCGCTAAAGTATTTATTATGGAAAAAAGACAGAATGAAAAACGGAACGGAAAACACTCCAATATCGGTTGAGATGGCTCCGATGGAGGGGATCACAACTGCATTGTTTCGAAGGGTGTACAGGAAGTGGTTTGACGGGATAGACAGGATGTATACGCCTTTTCTTGTTGCCAACCGGACACACAAATTCAAGACAAGGGAGAAAAGGGAAATCGGATCGTGTCCGCCGGATCTGGTACCGCAGATAATGACCGACCGCGCGGAGCACTTTGTCTGGGCACTGAGGGAACTTCAGAAGGCAGGATTTAGCGAGGTGAATCTGAATACAGGAT
>CACZRA010000315.1 GCA_902783395.1 uncultured Lachnospiraceae bacterium | reverse complement strand
TGGTTGTCATTAGGATACTCATCTGTTGTCCACCATACGGTGTCCTTTGAGTTGGCATCCATGACGATGTATTTATCTTTGGGAGACCTTCCCGTGAACTCACCTGTCATTACGTTTACGGTATCGAGCTCTGTCATCACGCCCTTGTCAAAGCCTGTCAGATCGCTCTTCATCTCCTCCTCATAAAGGAACTCAAATGAAGGATTGTGGATGATCTCGGTGACATCAGTGATGCCATACTTGGTTAAATCTACGTTTGCCATTCTATAAACCCCTTTTCTTAAAAAATATTATTGCTTACATGCAAATATATATTTTACTGATTATACGCTCATAAATCAAGACAAAAACAACCCGGCGCGTTTCCGCGCCGGATCGAAATCTTACCCCGGTATTTTCCGCCTCAGCCTCTGTGCCTGAACATATTATTTTTACCGGCAGAACCCTGTACGTTACCGATCTGAGGAAATCCCGGCTGTCTCGGGTTACAGTTCGGACAATATATCCCGCTCTCATCCTTTTCCATATAACCGCCGCATGTCGGACATCTGCCGTATTTTTGCGGATCCTCCGAATCACTGTCTGTCTTGACTCCGCCTGCCACAAATTCAAGCTCGTCATCGGAAAGCTTTCCGGTCCTCTCAACCTCAACCCCGTCTATCACATTCTGAAGTACGGGCTCTCTTTCAAATCTCTGGAAATCAAAAAGCTTTCTGAGCTTCTTACCTGCGTTATCCATCTTTATCTCCTCTCCTACGCCTTTTACGCGTTTTTTTTCTCTTCTATAGGTTTATACGATGCTGCATGCCGGTCTGGCAGAATTTTTTTCTTGCGCATATTCCGACAGCCTCATTCCGATGTCAGTTCGTTATACAGCTTTCTGCTCAGCATAACATAATCCGCATCATGCCTGTCAAGGTATTTTCCGGCCTTTTCCGTATCCTTGACATAGGTTCCCTTGAAGGCACCGTTAAGCCTCATCTTGGCATCCTTTAAGGACTCGCTGTCAGGATCTATCACAACCACCGACTTGAGCTGCTCCTTATCAAGCCTTCTGCGCTCCTCCGCCTCCGAGATCCTCGCGATATCCTCCGGTGTAAGCAGCATGGAAGGAGGAAGATGCCTTATGAGCATCTTCTCAAGCGTCTCCGATTTAACGGGCTTTGAAAGATAATCATCAAAGCCCTTTTCCAGATAGAATTCCCTCGCGCCGACCACCGCGTCCGCAGTAAGAGCGATGACCGAAACACCCCTCATATCAAATCTCGACCTCATATGAGAAAGCGTCGTGACACCGTCCATGCCGGGCATCATCTGATCGAGAAAGACTATATCGTATCTTACCTTCTCCATCCTTTCCATCCCCTCCGGTCCTGACAGTGCCGTATCCACTCTTATCTGAGTGCTCTCCATAAGTCCCGAGATAACCTCCAGATTCATCTCATTGTCATCTATCACCAAAGCTCTGGCATTCGGGGCGATTATCTCGGTCCTGTATTCATCCGGCTCCTCCCTGCGGCTTCGTATCACATCGGTAAAATCACCTATAGGCGTGGCATCGACAACACTTAAGGGAATATATGCGGTAAATAAGGAACCCTCACCGTAGACACTGGAAACCTCGATGCGCCCTCCCATCATCTGTATGTACTTATTCGCTATATTAAGTCCCAGACCTGTGCCTTCGATATTGCGGTTCTTTGTCTGCTCCAGACGGTCAAAGGGCTGGAAAAGATTATCGAGATCCTCCTCCTTTATTCCGATCCCCGTATCCTTTACGGATACCACGATCGTTACGGAATCCCTGTTCTGTATCTCCTCCATGCCGTAGCTTTTCATCCCGAGCTCAACCGTGACCGATCCTTTTTCCGTATACTTTACAGCATTGTTTATTATGTTCAGCATGATCTGTCTGACTCTTATCTCGTCTGCGTTCATGCGCCTGGGGATACCGGAAGCCGCGTCAAAGCTGTAGGAAAGTCCCTTATCCGCCGCTCTCTTCCTGGTGATGTTGATCAGATCGTTTATTACCGAACACACATCGAAATCCACATATATCAGCTCTGCCTTCCCCGATTCTATCTTGCTGAGGTCAAGTACGTCATTTATGATCGCAAGAAGGATGTTTCCCGCGGATCTAATATCGGATGCATACTTTGTTATCTTTTCATTTCCTCTCGCCTCACGTAAGATCATCTCGTCCATTCCCAGGATGGCGTTCATTGGCGTCCTTATTTCATGGGAAATATTGGCAAGGAAATTACTCTTTGTCTCACTCGCCCTTATTGCCATCGCGGTCTCCTGCCGGGCCTCACGGACCGCATAAAGCTGGTGTATGATGGCAAGTATCAGTATCCAGTACAGCCCGGCTATTATCATTGTTCCGTCATACCTGTCCTCCACGGTCTGTATAAGGATCAGCTCCGCGATACAGCTTGCGATAAAGCCGGCCATACCCACAAAGCTTATCCAGTAGCTTTTGTAAGCACCGCTTAAATAATCCAGGATCATGGAGGCTATCCCTCCCGCTATCACAACGCCCTCCGCCAGCGCAAGAAAAGGCAGCATCGTAAGAAAGTCCACAATACCTGCAAAATGCACAAGGGCACTGCCTATGCTTACAATCTCAAGATAAAGCGCAAGAAAAGCAAAGCACCCCCGGTACCGGTGCTCCTGCAGCATATCCATGTAGTACAGGAAGGGATAAGGTATCAGAAGCATCATGATAAAGGACATGGTGCCGTCTATATAATAATTCCGGAATGCGAACTGGTACAGCTCGGAATCAAAGATGAGCCACATGGATACAAAAAGCACTCCCACCCCTATGGCAGTGATAGGAGAACTGAGCTTTCTCGAATACCACAGAAGAAGTCCGATAAGTATGCACATGAAGGAAATGACGAGCAGGGTAACGGCAAGAAAAAAGTAAACGATATTGCTGACTATGATCCTCTCAATCAGTCCGAGGCTTGTACCGATGTACACGGCACGGATATCGGAGCCGTTATCCGAATCCCCGTCCCTTACGATCCCGAGCGTCCCACCCGCATCCTCCGGATAGAGTTCGATAAACATATGCAGGCTTTTTACGGCTCCTCCGGCTATGGTATCACTGTCCCTTTCAAAGCTCTTCCTGAGCTCCCCGTTTACGAGGATCCGGGAATCCACGGCACTTACATAATGTATCCAGGTATCATCATTTATGATATCCGGGAGCCCGGCTTCGAGAATTACCTCCCCTCCCTTTTCCGTATCCAGATCACAGGGAAGCGTTACAGGGATCCTCCCGCCATCCTTTACCCATTCAAAGCCTGTGATCTCTTCACAGGTGAAATCTATCTGATCGGCACGTTTGCCGTGGAGAATGTCATAAGCAAAAAAAGAAACGGCTGCAAGCACTATGCACAGGAATATCCCAGCGACCGAAAGGAGCAGCTTCTTTTCCGTCTTCTCCCCTATCTGCAATAAAAGGATACGCTTCAGAATTTTCATGGGCTTTATCCGAGTACGTCAATGATCTTGGCAACTATCTCCGATTTTTTCGAAGGCTTGAGCACATACCCCTGAGGCATAAGCTCCACCAGAGTCTTTATCACGGTGTCCTTTTCCGAAACACCGGTAAGAAATACCACGGGAATATCCTTAAAGTCCTCATTTGCCCTGAGCCTTGTAAGTACCTCGGGACCGTCCACCTCCGGCATGAGATAATCAAGCAGTATAAGATCTACCTTGAATTTCTGAAGATATCTCAGTACGCTCTTGCCGGAGCCGACAAGCGTCACCTCATAAAATTCCTTAAGCTGCTCCTTGATCTCTATCAGCTGATTGGGATCATCATCCACAACGAGGATATGCTTTCTCGGAAAGCTTACATTTGCCGCCGGATTTACATACTCGGTGAGCAGCATGCTCCCCTTCTCCCTGTCAGCCCTGAGCTTTTCATCGAGCTCATTCAGCTTGTCATAGAGAACAAAAAGAGAGACAGGCCTTGCAAGAAAAAACATCCTCTCCAGCTCCGTATTGTTTATGAACGTCACCCTGTCGGACTCGTTTGCTACCACGATGATAGTGACAGCTCCGAGCTTCGTGCATTCCCTCAGGATATCGAAGACCTTTACGGTTTCTGCCGTCTCGTCACCGAGACAGATGATGATGACATTCGGAAGCTCCGTCGGCACCATTTCAAAAAGCGCGTTCTTTGTAGCGGGACATTTTACCGCAAAGCAATTCCTGTCATTCATCAGATGCTCTCCGATATCGGATGCGATCCTTTTATTGCGCCCCGTAAGCATTATCTTCAGATCCATACGACTCTCCATAACTCCAGTGTATCCAGTACAGCGTTTCTTCAGATCTTTACTCTTTAAGCAGGTCTTTGATCGCTTTCACACGGCTTCTCGCAGCCCACGATTTATTGCCGTTATCAAACTCAATCCCTACGGTACCTGAAAGGTTTATATCAAAACTCTTTACCTTATTCAGATTGATGATCTCCGACTGGGATATCCTGAGGAAACGTCCCGGATTAAGGTCCTCCTCAAGAGCCATGAGACTCTTCTTAACAGAATAGATCTCATCCGCGGTCTGAACCATGACCTTGCGTCCCTGCGTATATGCCCTGTATATATCCCTCTGTGAAAGCAGCTCTGCCTTTTCATCCTTATAGGCCGGAATAAAGGGGAAATCACGTCCCGAGACATTCTCTATCGCATATATGATATTATCGATCTGCTCGGTCCTTTTATTTGTATGAATAGTGATCTTCGGCTCGACATACCTGTCATCCGTAACTATGTCGATATCAACCATATTTTTCATGTAACCCGTCCTTTGAAAAAAAACTGCAGTCCTGCCCCCGTATTTTTACGAAGAGGTACCGAATAAACACAAAAAACAACAGAATAAACAAAAACTATCCCAATCCGGGTCATCTACACGTATAATATAACAGAAGGAAAGTTAACATGGCAATTCAAAATAAACAGCGGTATTTAGATCATGGAATGGAGGTTATTATGAGTGATATGAAAAACATGCAGCTCGATGATTCGATGATGGCGCTGGCAACCGGTGGTATTACAGATTCCGATCCCTACGGATTTGTCTGTGAAGCAACGGTTACTTCAGCCCCCGGCATACATAAAGAAAACGGTATGTCTATGACCGATTATTCCGTTGAGGCCGATAACGGAAAAAGCTATCTTGTGAGGTGGCATTATGATACCGTACTCAATACAGGCGAAAGGGTACAGCTCATCCATGACGATGACGGAGGCTACAGCATCGAGCCCATTACGGGCGGCTGAAGAGCAATATTGAAACCGGACTGATACTGCCTGCCTGAGCTGCTATCTTCCGCCCGTTCCATACGGCGGGAATGCGCCAGGCAGTGCTAAAGGAGTCCCGTTTCAGTCTTCTATCTGGCTTACCACCCTGCGTATCTTCAGCAGCGCTTCCGTATACTCGAATTCCTTTATATCCTCTTTCGCATTCTTCAAAACATTGATCAGCGTGAACCTGAAGGGATAATGCATCAGCCTGTCGATAAGCTCAAGTGCCCTGTCATCATCAAAATCCTCCACGGCGTCAATAAGCTCCGCCCCGGTCTTCTCCGCCTCTTCGGCAGATATCTCCGATGCCGGATGCACTGCCTCCATAAGACCGTAGGGTTTTATAGTTTCCACTGTCCGGGCAAACTTATCGAGCAGCTCATCGACGAGTGACATCATCCTGTCGTTGTCTCCGTCCTTTCCGAGCATCTCCATTTTCTCGGCAAGCTCTCCCAGGTCATCAGCTCCTATCGTCCTGGCGTTGCTTTTCAGGGCATGCACAAGGATCGTGAGCTCTTCATACATCGAGTCGGAAACAAAATCCTTTATCGATGACACAGTCTTTTCAGCACGTCTGTAGAATCTCTGCAGGGCCGCAAGATATTTCTCGCTGTCTCCCGTATAGGAGAAGCCCTCCTCCACGTTAAATCCGGCTTCTTTAAGATCGTCAAAGGTCATATCTGTCATACGTTCGCATACCTCTTTCTCATTGTCATGTGGTTTCTACCGTCTGCATACTCATATTCAAGCTCGTCCATTATCTGTTTTGACATAAATATCCCCAGTCCGCCCGGAGCACCTCTCTCCTTAAATGAAAGACTGACATCGGGATCCTCCCTTGACAGCGGATCATAGGGGATCCCGCAATCCAGCAGCTCAACCTGGGCAACAAAGGGCTTCGGAAAGCCTATCCTCACAACCACTTTACCTTCCTTATCCGGATAGGCATAATTTGCGATGTTTACAAACAGCTCCTCCAGAGCCAGATCTATCTTTCTCGTCATCCTGCCGGGACATCTCACCCTTTCAAGCTCGGCATTTACAAAATCCACTGCGGAATGAAGGCTTTCGACATCAGCGGGAAGCTCTGTTTCGACATATCCCTCTCCCCCGGTCCCGGCATAGCAGAGCACGAGCATGGTGATATCATCAAACTGGTCCTGCTTCTTCTCATGCCTTTTGATCTCTTCAAGCACCTCTTCCGAAAGCTCCATCGGTGCCATGCCTGTGTGTCTGTTAAGGGTATCGATCAGTCCCTTTACTCCGAAGCGTTCCCTGCTTTCATTCTCTGCGTCTATGACCCCGTCGGTGTATAAAAACAATGTCTCACCGGGCTTCAGCTTCGTCTCATGGTCAGTGTACTTTATGTTTTTCCTGAGTCCCATGACCAGTCCGTGCTTATCCTTTACCACAGCAAATCTCCCGTCCTCCCCGGTCATGACGGGACATTCATGTCCGGCGTTTGAGGAAACAAGTACTCCCGTGAATATATCCAGCATGCCTATCCATGCCGAAACAAACATTTTTGCGGCATTTCCCTCTATAAGGTGATTGTTGACATCGTAAAGGATCTCCGAAGGAGCTCCCCCCTGCCGGCTCCTGTTCTTTATGGCGGTCCTTGCTATGACCATGAAAAGAGCAGCCGGTATCCCCTTCCCGGTCACATCGGCTATGACCATCACAAGGTGCCTGTCATCAATAAAGAAATAATCATAGAAGTCACCGCTTACCTGCTTCGTAGGGATCATCAAGGCATGGATATCAAACTCCGTCCTGTCCGGAAATGCGGGATAGACCGTCGGCAGTATCCCCGTCTGTATCCTGTTTGCGATCCCGAGCTCGGCTGTCTCTCTTTCCGATTCCCTCGTCAGATTGAGCATATCCCTCATCGTGATAAAAAAGAAATACACGTACAATCCAAGGAAAACAACTACCATTACAACGGCCCCGAACACCGTATTTCCGAACCATCCTCTGGCAAAACCCACGCTTATGACACTTGTCGCGCAGGCCATGAGAAGGAGCCCTGCCGCAAAGCGTATTGATAATCTTATCAGCGGTCTGTTCATGAGCTATTCGATCTCGATAAGATCCTTAAAGCCTGTCGTTTCAAGTATTTCCAGCACCTCCGGCGATATATTGGAGACCTTCATCCTTCCGCCCTTCTCCTCCGCATACTCCTGAGCCCAGTACAGTATCCTGAGTCCCGCTGATGCTATGTATTCCAGACCGTCAAAGTCAAAAAAAATGCTCGTCACCCCGTCCGGCAGCTCTCCGAGTCTGTCGTCAATACTCATCGCCACAAGAGTATCAAGCTTCCCGCGTATACCTATATACAGGTTTCTGTCTTCGATCCTCCAGTCAATTTCAGCCGCCTGTTTTTTATCCATTCCCGTGATCCCTTTCCGTTTTCATTATTCAGTCTTAAGCCTCATCCACCCTCTGTCTTGCAACAAGATCCGAAAAATATCCGTTCAGCCCGATAAGCTCGTCATAAGTACCGTCCTCCACTATATGACCGCCGTCAAAGACCAGTATGCGGTCGCACTGCTTTATCGTGGAAAGCCTGTGGGCTATGACAAGCCTTGTGCATTTCATCCTGTCCAGAGCCTCGGAGACCTTTTTCTGGGTTATATTGTCAAGCGCGGACGTAGCCTCGTCAAGTATTATGAGCCGGGGCTTCGGCGCAACTGCTCTCGCTATCATCAGACGCTGCTTCTGGCCTCCCGATATCCCGCCGCTTCCTTCGGATATCAGCGTGTTCATCCCCATGGGCATATGTCTTATGTCTTCGTCAATGCCCGCTATCCTTGCAGCTTCCCATGCATCATCCAGTTTCAGGTGCGGTGCGGCTATCACGATATTCGAAAAGATGTCTCCCTGAAACAGCCGTCCGTTCTGGGTAACGACTCCGATATTCTTTCTCAGTGACTTCAGATCTATGGATTTTATATCCTTACCGTCGTAATAGATACCGCCCTTATCGGGTTTTTCAAAGCCTAACAGAAGACGCACAAGCGTTGACTTTCCGCAGCCGGTTCTTCCTACTATGGCCACATACTGTCCGGGCTTTATCTTCAACGAAAGGTCATCGAGGATCACCGGGGATCCCTCTTTATAGCTGAAGGTCAGATTGTTGATCTCTATCCCGCCCGATATCTTGGTGATCACTTCTTTATTTTCCGCGATCTCAGGCTCAGCCTTAAGGATCGGCTCCGCCATGTCAAAGATCGGCTTTATATTGGCGGCTGTAAGCGCGATGCCGAACAGAGACATGAAGGCTCCCGACACCATTCCGTAGGCTGTATTAAAGGCGTAGTATTCCGGAACCGTTACTCCGGTACGTATAGCCGCATTATACATGACTATCGTCCCTATGATGGATATGGCCGAGCTTATGACACCGTTTATCTTAAGGAAAAGAGGCGGGTTATATGACAGCTCGGCTTCCTTCGCATAGAGATCGCCCCACCTGGAAAAGGCTCTCATCTCCGCTCCCGAAAGCTTTATCTTCTGTATACCGCTTATCGCCGCATAGCTCATGCCGTTCTCTTTGGTTCCGAGCAGCATCTGCTTTTTGGAGAGTCTCATCTGAAGCAGTGATGAGAGGACCGAAAACAGCACCGTCACAAAAATAATTATAAGCGACGGAACCACAAGTCCCGGGGCATAGGTAAAGATCTGCGTAATATATACGAGTGAAAATACGGAGGTCAGTCCCGTATTGAGGATAACGCTGACAAGTGTGGTACAGAGTGAATTGACATATGATGACCTTGAGGAAAGCTCACCGGAGCTGTAATCCCTGAAGAAGGCGGCCGGAAGGGACAGTATCCTCATCATCGTGGCTGCCTCAACGCAGATGCTCATTTTTGTATCTATCCTCGCGGATACAAGCGATCTGGCGGCACCCAGCATCAACGTACCGATCTGGGCGCAGAGCAGGAAAATACCTGTCGAGATGAGAAGCGACATGCCGGCATTGTCTATCACCCGGCTGAAGAGGAAATAATTGATCCTCGGCGTAAGCATCCCCGTAAGCGTGACCATAAGCGTAGCAAGCACTATCATCACATAATCAGAAGGCTCCAGAACCCCGATAATATATTTAGCCAGGTCTATTATGCCGAGCTTCTTCAACGGGAACGGCCTGTAGAACGCATAGGCTTCAGTCTCGAAAAGATCCTCGTTGCTTTCCGAAACAAATGAATACTCACCCTTCTCACTGTCATAGAAGCGGTAGTGTGATATGCCGAAGGGAATAAAGGCCACGGGCTCTTGATCCTTTTTTCTGAATCCGAGCATAGCCCCGAAAGCATCCCTGCGCCAGTTATCCTTAAGCTCGACCACCCTGTACATGATGCCGGATGGATGAAGGGCATATTCAAGCTTCTTCTCCAGCGTATCCATCCTGGCAGGTATGTCCCTGAGCCGGACGTGGTAGTATTCCAGAATATCTTCGAGAGCATTCT
>CACZRA010000314.1 GCA_902783395.1 uncultured Lachnospiraceae bacterium | reverse complement strand
TTAGTCCTCACGGCCTCCATGGGGAAGAACTCGCAGGACGGCACCTGCTTTAAGGCAGCCGCGGCAAAGATATAATCAACGCCGTAGGATGCCTCCTCTATCGAGCTGTAATCCCGCACATTTCCGATATAGTATTTTATCTTCGGATTATTATAGAAATGCCGCATATCATCCTGCTTCTTCTCATCCCTTGAAAAGATGCGGATCTCCCTGATACCGGTATCAAGAAATCTGTTGAGGACAGCTGTCCCGAAGGAGCCCGTCCCACCCGTGATCAGCAGTGTTTTTCCGTCAAATAAATTATCTGTCATTTTACAAATCTCCCTGTATTTTGAGGCGCCGGTTTCTGCTCAGCCACAGCAATCTCTGTGCTTGATGTAGATATGTTTTCATGTTAAAATGCTTATATAAAGGCGCTGTCCCGTGTTGCAGCGGTTAGCCCGAAAAAGATTTTGGTTAGGAAATAACCGCAAAGTTACCAGGCTCGGCGGTTATTTTTTTATACTCCCTGATTGAGAGCTAACCGCCACCGTTTAGGACAGCAACCGGTATATATTATAAGCTCTGCCAAAATCTCATGCAACAACCCCTGCATGACGGTAACAGATAGCCTCAGGGCGGGATGTGTGGTAAAATCAATTGCGGGTGCGTAACCGGCTCACAGCCCTGAGAGCTGACGCCGCGGCACCTTTTCGCATCAAAGGATCAGGGGGAAATACACATGGATTACGCAAAAGTATCACTCGAAAAACACTATGAATGGAAGGGCAAGATAGAGGTAGTGACACGCGCTCCGCTGGACTCGGCGGAAGCCTTAAGTCTCGCATACACCCCGGGCGTAGCCCAGCCCTGCCTTGAGATACAGAAGGACATATCAAAATCCTATGACCTGACAAGGCGCTGGAACACCGTAGCCGTGATCACGGACGGGACCGCAGTCCTGGGTCTCGGAGACATAGGCCCCGAAGCCGGCATGCCAGTAATGGAGGGCAAATGCGCTCTGTTCAAAGCCTTCGGCGATGTAGACGCGATCCCGCTCTGCATCCGCTCCAAGGATACGGACACGATAGTGAATACGGTCTCCATGCTCTTAGGCTCCTTCGGAGGCATAAACCTTGAGGACATCTCAGCTCCCCGCTGCTTTGAGATCGAAAAAAAACTCAAGGAGATTTCGGATATACCCATCTTTCACGATGACCAGCACGGGACCGCGGTGATAACCCTGGCGGGTCTCATGAACGCGCTCAAGCTCACCGGCAAGAAGATAGAGGACGTAAAGATAGTCACCTCCGGCGCCGGAGCCGCAGGCATAGCGATAATAAAGCTCCTCATGGCGATGGGGCTCAAGAACGTGATAATGACCGACCGCAAGGGCGCGATCTACGAAGGCCGCGAAGGACTCAATCCCATAAAGGAAGAGATGGCAAGAGCTACAAATGCCGCCCATGAAGCAGGCTCACTTGCTGACGTCATAAAGGGCGCCGATGTCTTCATAGGAGTATCCGCTCCCGGCACGCTGACTGCGGATATGGTACGTACCATGGCAAAGGATCCGATCATCTTTGCCTGCGCCAATCCCGTCCCCGAGATCTTCCCGGACGAAGCGAAGGCGGCAGGCGCGGCGGTGGTATCCACAGGCCGCTCGGACTATCCCAATCAGGTAAATAACGTCCTCTGCTTCCCGGGCATCTTCCGCGGGGCACTCGACGTAAGGGCAAGCGATATAAACGACGCGATGAAGATAGCCTCCGCAAAGGCTCTCGCGGGACTCGTAAAGGATGACGAGCTCTCCGCCGACTACATCCTGCCAAAAGCCTTCGATCCGAGAGTCAAGGATGCCGTGGCAGAGGCCGCGGCAAAGGCCGCAAGGGAAAGCGGAGTCGCAAGGATCTGATGAAGTCTCCCAGGAACAAGACCATAGACCTCGATACGGCAGAAGGTGAGGAATACCTGAAACGCTGTATCAGGTGGGATCCGGGAAAATACCGCACCAAACGGAAGCTTAAGGATATTGTCTGCAGGACAGTGATCGGAGACTGCATGGAGGTAATGAAATACCTGCCGGAGGGATTTGCGGATCTCATCATAGCGGATCCGCCCTACAACATGGACAAGGACTTCAACGGCAGAAGCTTCAGGAAAGCATCCGACAGAGACTACGCGGATTACACCGAGGAATGGTTAACCCTCGCAAAGCCTCTCCTCAAAGATACAGGAACGATCTACGTCTGCTGTGACTGGAAATGCAGCGCAGTGATATACGAGGTCCTTTGCCGGCACTTCAAGGTAAGGAACCGGATCACCTGGCAGAGGGAAAAGGGCCGGGGCGCGAAGGCAAACTGGAAGAACAGCATGGAGGACATCTGGTTCGCCACGGTATCGGACAGCTACACCTTCAATCTCGACGCAGTAAAGCAGCGCCGCAAGGTCATAGCCCCGTACAGGGAAAACGGCAGGCCGAAGGACTGGGAGGAAACAAAGGAAGGCAACTTCAGGAACACTCATCCCTCGAACTTCTGGGATGACATCTCCGTTCCCTACTGGTCCATGAAGGAAAACACGGCACACCCCACACAAAAGCCCGAGAAGCTCCTGGCAAAGCTCATACTTGCAAGCTCAGACCCTGACGACATGGTCTTTGATCCCTTCCTCGGCTCAGGCTCCACCTCAGCCGCGGCAAAGAAGCTCGGCCGCCTGTACCTCGGCATAGAGCAGGATGAAAGATACTGCATATGGGCCGAAAAAAGACTTGAGTCGGCTGACTCCGACAAAAAGATCCAGGGCTACAGCGACGGAGTATTCTGGGAAAGGAATTCAGGAAAGTAATATTATGAAAATATTATTCTTATTTCAGATAT
>CACZRA010000313.1 GCA_902783395.1 uncultured Lachnospiraceae bacterium | reverse complement strand
TATGATCTTTTCAGCGGTTATGATCCCCAGAAGATATAATACTAATGCTGCGGTCATGATGATCTGCCCGGTGGGATTGTGATAAAGGACGGATATGAAGTCTGAAGATGTTATCTGAAGGTATAGCAGGATGCAGAAGGGGACGGCTGTCATTATTTTAAGCTCCAGCTTTCTTGAGCTCATTGAGGTCTCTATCTCCCTTTTCACATCTATCTTTTCGCTTATACCGGAGGATGCTTTTTTTATTATTGCTGTCATATCACCGCCTATCCGTTTTGCCGATTCGAATACTCCGGCAAAATCGTTAATATCTTCAATCCCGCTCCTTCGTCCGAAATCTCTGACGATGTCTTCTATCTGCTCGTTGTCCCTCAGACGGAGGACTATTCTTTGGTATTCCTTTGTGATCGGGGCATCGTCCCCGTACATCTTGCGCATATCGTGATAAGCCTCGATGAAGGCGTTTTCAACAGAATATCCTGCGTTCAGCGCAGTGCTCACGGCAAGTATGCTTTCCCGAAACTGGAGTGAGAGCAGGGAACGCTGCTCGTTAAGATGCATCTGCCATCGGTATCTGTAATAAAAGAAGAGCCCCGGGGTCAAAAGAATGAATGCTGTCAGGCTTTTGTAGAAAACATAAGAAATGAGCGCATCTATGATAAACCATTCAAACCAGACTCTTATCGTAAAGGCCGTGTCGTTTGAGTTTTTCCGTATACGACAGAATCCCGGTTTTTTTGAGGGTTCCTTTGATAAGGCCATTCTTTGTTTCTCCTTCCTCTGTAAAATTAAATATAGGATTCAGAACGAATTCCCCGCCTACAAGACCTGTCATTTCCGTGATCTCAAGTACCTTGCGGCTTTTGTCCCGCAGCCGTCCGAGATGGATGATAATGTCTATGGCGGATGCCATCTGACGTCTTATGGCGGGAAGCGGAAGATCCATTCCCATGAGGACCATTGTTTCTATCCTGGACAGCATATCCACGGCACTGTTTGCATGCCCGGTACATAGTGAGCCGTCATGTCCTGTATTCGCCGCGGAAAGAAAATCGAGTGCCGCCCCATCCCTGATCTCGCCGACGATAATGCGGTCAGGTCTCATTCTGAGAGAGGTTTTTATCAGATCTCTTATGGTTATTTCCTTTAGACCCTCTACATTGGCGTTTCTGGTTTCAAGCCTTACGAGGTTATCTATTCCTTTTATCTGAAGCTCGGCCGAGTCCTCGATCGTGATCACTCTCTCGTCATGGGGGATGAATTCCGACAGGGCGTTTAAGAAGGTGGTCTTGCCCGAGCCGGTGCCTCCGGATACGAATATGTTGTATCCGGAGACTACAAGTCTTTTCAGATAATCAGCGGCTTCGGGTGTTATGGAGGAGAAAGCGATGAGATCCCTCATGGATATGGGATCATCAGGAAAACGTCTGATGGTCAGTATAGGACCGTTTACAGCGACCGGATTCATGACTACATTAACTCTGGCTCCGTTTTCAAGCCTTGCATCCACAATAGGAGAGGCCTCGTTTACTACCCTGTTGCTTTTCGCTACTATCTGCTGGATCACTGAACGGAGCTTTTCTTCGGAATCGAAATGCCTGTCCCATTTTATTATGGAGCCGTTTCTTTCGATAAAGATATCATGTGTGCCGTTGACCATGATCTCCGTCACGGAATTATCCGCTATCAGCTCTTCCAGGATACCGAGCCGTCTCACCTCATAGAATAAAAGCCGGAATAGCTCTTCTCTTTCAACAAGACTGATGTTCTCCTTTTGACGGAGCTCAAATATGGCATCTTTAATGATATCCTTTATCTCATCATCGGACACCTCACGGGACATATCTATCCGGGAAATGATATCTTCTTTGAGTATTGAGAACCGTTTGTCTGTTTCATTAATGTTTGTCATAATATCTCCCATGCCGGGCACCTCCGTGCGAAGCACGCGATGCATGATCTGCGGTCACATTAAATATCCTGCTATGTATGATGCAGCCTCACTGCCCCTCAGATTTGAGGTGATCGGCGGGATATCCTCAAAATAGGGCGGTTCCAGCCGGATAAGCTTTTCTTCCGGCTGTGTATCTTCCAGAGTCCGCAGGAAGGACAGAAAATGTGCGGTCTTGGCTTTAGACATCGCATCTTTTCTGACGGGCATATAGATGCGACTTCCCGCGGAAAGTATCTTTTCAAATCCGGGAAGAAGAGTTCCCATATCCACGACAATGTTTCCGTATCCGTTTTCCCTGAGGAGATCAAATAAACGTAAGATCTCGTCGCAGGATATATGAAAAAGGTCTCCGGGATCCGTGACAGGCGGAATGTAGCTCACTCCCTGGCTTGAACATATGGCACTCTGAAGCATCAGAGATGCCTTGCCATGCGTATCATCCCTGAGAAAGAACATGAGATCCGACAGGTCCGTACCGTAATCCTGTCTGAAAAGAACTGTGAAGCCCGAATCCGGCTCGAGATTAAGGTAGATTGTCTTTGATCTGTCGGAAAGAAGCTGAGAGGCTGCGACAGCAAAAGTCGTTTTGAGCGATCTGCCGACGGGGGAATAGAATATATGGATATCTCCGGCAGGCCGCATAAAACTGTTTGACAGCGTAATATCCGTCTTGGCAGCGGCCTTGAGGATAGCCCTTACTATCTCATCAACCGGCTGAAGGATATCTATCTCATAAATATTATCCCCTGTTTCTCCGCCTGGCTTTTCGGTAAGGATCACAGTGATCTCGGAATTGATATTCCTTGCATTCTTCTTAAAACATTCATCATCGGTAAGCAGGACCGCTATGGCGTTTTTTTCGGCGAAAGCTTTCAGGTTTTCGGATCTGGTAAAGCCGGAGCAGATAAAGCCTGTGTTTCTTTCACTGATATAGTCCATAAAGTTTTCAAGATAGTCCTGATCGGCAAAGTATATTGCCATATTTGCGTTTTTTGCGGATATCATAAGACCTCCTTTATGACCAGAAAGGGAATGCTCCCAGAAACAATGCAAAGGCAAAGGGATATTTGGTTTTTATGAGAGGAGTCCCCCGGACCAGGCTTATCATGATGGCAATGACAAGAGAGACTGCGGCAGCCGCGGCAGTGATGCGGCACATGACCGGAAGACCCGTGTACATTGCGGTGAGTATCAAAAGCTTTACGTCTCCGGCTCCTAAAAATCCTGCCATATAAAAGGGGATCAGGATAAGGAATACCACGATACCTGAGGTAAGGTCCGATATGGGATCACCGTGTTCCGATATGAACAGATCACAGAGCAGAAGCCCTGCGGCTGAAATGATAAGGATCATGTTTTTGATCCTGTAGGTCACGATATCCGTCAGAGCGCAGATGAAAAGCGTGACCAAAAACATATACGACTTCATATACTTTTTCTGATTCCTGTATAATCTTTTTGTCTGATATCAGGTCTGCACTGTCTGTGCATCACCTGCCGTTGAAATACGGCTTACGAAAATCACAATATGATTTTTGAAGTAAAGACACTCTACACCCCATGGTGTATTTTGTCAAGAAAAAATTCAAACATATCTCCTGCCGGTATCGTTCCGGCAGGAGATGGTGCGAATGATATTAAGATCGTCGAAGGTCTGCAGCATAATCATTCGGGGCGCCAATATTTCAGCCTTCGATGGCGATAAATTTCTGTTCCTCTACCTTGGGTTCCTCAACCTTCTTGGGTACCGTAAGCGTCAGGATACCGTTTTCGAACTTAGCTTTGATATCCTCTTCCTTTACCGCGTCCCCTACATAGAAGCTTCTGCTTACGGAGCCCTGGTATCTTTCTCTGCGGATATAGTGATGATCCGTATCTTTTTCATCATTGCTCTTTGAAGTGGATGCGCTGATCGTCATATATCCGTCCTTCAGGGATGCTTTGATGTCCTTTTTGTCAATGCCCGGCAGACTCATTTCCAGCTCGTAGGAGTCCTTATTCTCTTTTACGTCTGTCCTCATGAGCTCGCCAGCGTTTCCCTTGAAGCTGTCAAGATTCGCAAAAGGCGTTGTGAAGAAATCATCATCAAAAAGATCGTCGAATAAACTGTTTCTTAAAATACTGGGTGTGTACAACATAATGCTACCTCCTTTTTTATTTGCTCTGCCTCCGAAGCTCCGGCCTCGTCAGATCCTGCTTGGGATTGGGCCTTTGCAACGTGGCTTCTCGTCAATAGTACCGGTCCTCAGGGGACCGTCCCCCTCGGAATGATTATGTTATACCACCTTTATTAGCACTCGTCAATGGTGAGTGCTAATAAAAATTGTGAAGATTTTGTGAACGCGATAGAGTGGGGAGGGATGGGAGATACTCTTGTGTCTGTATCACAGGGCGCTTATAATAGGTGAAGTATCATACTCAGCGGGTATGGACAGAGAAACAGGAATTGCTTTACGGGACTGCTGCTGCGCAGACGGGGATCGGAAAAGGGGGTATGCCCGGATAATGGAGCTCAGGCATATAAGATATTTCATGGCGGTGGCGGACGAGATGAATTTTACGAGAGCGGCGGAAAAGCTGAACATTGCTCAACCGCCTCTTTCACGACAGATAAAGGATCTTGAGGAGGAGCTGGGGGCGAAGCTTTTTGAAAGGAGCCCCCATATGATCCATCTTACGGAGGAGGGGCTGCTCTTCAAGCAGTATGCAACGCAGATACTGGAACTTGAAAGCAGATCAAAGGATGATATATCCGAAATGAGCAGCGGACTTCACGGAAGGATATATGTCGCAACGGTTGAAGGATACGGTCCGCATCTTCTTGCAGGCTGGATATCCTCTTTCCATCAGATGAATCCGTATGTACAGTTCGATCTCTGGACAGGAACAACTGATGAGATAGTGAACAGGCTGCATAAGGGACTTTGCGATCTTGCCATTATAATGGAGCCTTTTTCTGATCCGGAAATGAACTGCAGGAAGGTTCATTCTGAGTCGTGGGCTGCGATCATACCCAGGGAGGATCCCCTTGCTTCCAAACGGGGAAGGTCGGTTAAGCCTGCAGATCTTGAAAATAAGGATCTGATAATACCGTCCAGGGCATCGAGATCGGCAGAATTCAGAAAATGGATGCCGGATCCGGAGAAACCGCTGAATATCGTCTGCCGTGTGGCGCATCTCATTAATGTAAGAGAGCTTGCAAGGGCCGGAGTAGGTATAGCGATATTTCCCATAGCGGAGGGAGTGATGGAGGAAGATGACAGGGTTGTGATAAAAAGGATAGCCCATCCTCTGGCAAAAGCTTCTTATCTGCTTGTGTGGAGCAGGGAAAGGCCTATTCCAAAAGCCGCGGGTGAGATGTTGAAACATATCCTGGATAATAATAATAAATCCGGTTAATAAGACTGCGGATATGGCAGATAAAAGAAAAATGTCTTATTATATATGAATCGCAAGAGATAATGAAAAAGAACATAATAAAGATAATGGGGAAAAAAATGATATCGGTAAATGAAACGGGTTTTCTGCCGGAAGCGGTAAAGCTTGCCATAAGCGATACACCCGGGGAATTCTATATTGTGGATGATAACGAAGGCACCAGACTGGAAGCCGCCGTGGATGTAAATAACGCGGGACATGACGAGACCGCGGGATGTGAGGTGTATCGTCTGGATTTTTCGGAAGTGAAAGCCCCCGGAATCTATCATATCGAATCGGACAGGGGAGACCGTTCCGTTTCGTTTAAGGTGGAGCCGCATGTATATAAGTCACTTAAGAATGCGCTGTTAAAGTTCTTCTATTTCCAAAGATGCGGATGTGAACTGTCTGAAAAGCATGCAGGGATCTTTAAAAGAAGTGCCTGTCACACTTCCCCCGTGAAGCTGCTCGGAGGTAATAAAGAGATACCTCTTTCAAAAGGATGGCACGATGCCGGAGACTACGGAAGATATGCGAGTGCCGGAGCTGTTACAGTTGCGCATATGTTATATGCTTATGAGCTGTTCCCGGAAGCGTTCAATGAGACCGTTAATATACCTGAATCGGGGAACGGTATACCGGATATACTTAATGAATGCCGGTATGAACTGGATCTTTTAAGTCAGATGCAGGCGGAGGACGGAGGAGTATATCATAAGGCGACAAGCTACGTATTCTGTGATTATGTGATGCCTGATGAGGATGATAAGGAGATGGTGATGTTTCCGGTCACCAGTCTTTCCACGGCTGATTTTGCTGCTGCTATGTGCATTGCCTCAAGAGTCTATGCGGACCATGATCCGGATTTTGCCAGGAGCTGCATGCATCAGGCATATATGGCGGGGCAGTGGCTTATGAGCAATCCCGAAAACACCGATTTTCATAATCCGGAAGGATGTAATACGGGAGAATATACAGATACATCGGATATTGATGAACGTATGTGGGCATTTGCGGAGCTTCTCAGGACGGATACCGGTGTGAAGAACGAGGGTGACCGCAGCATTACGGCATCCAGAGCAAATAAGGAGGAAACCAGACAGGATATTTATCTGGCGCATCTGATAGTGGAATTTGACCTTTATCTGAAGGATCATCCGCATTCTGACGGAAGGAGCACGGATGACGGTTTCGGATGGCAGGATGTATCAACCCTGGCCGCCGTTGCAGTGATCTTTGATCCGGAAAACAAGGCGGGATGGGAGCTTAAGAAAAGGATGATCGATATGCTCTGTGAGAGAGCGGATGTATTCGTTTCCCTTCAGAAGGAGGGCTGTCCACTGGCTATGCTGAAGCAGGATTTTGTATGGGGAAGCAATATGCTCGTATCAAACCGGGCAGATGTGCTGATCCTCGCAAGCCTCGCCCTGGAACAGATCCCCGCGGAACGGGAGACAGACAGGGGGCCGGAGAAGTGTACCCGGGGCGGTGGATCCGACAGCAGCATATATGAAGAAGCCGCACTAAACCAGCTCCACTATATTTTAGGCATGAATGCCATGGACCTGTCATATGTAACGTGCTTTGGTGAGCATGCGGTAAAGGATCCGCACAACAGAGTAGCGGTTGCGGACAAGATCGACAGACCGATCCCGGGAGAGATGGTGGGAGGACCCTGCATCTGGCTTGCCGATGATGAAATAAAGAAATATGCCGATGCCGGAACTCCGGCACAGAAATGCTACAGGGATCATTACTTAAGCTACAGTACGAATGAGATCGCCATCTACTGGAATTCTTCTCTTCTCTTCGCGGCGGCTTTTTTTGACAGATGAAGGAGTACGGATCCTTAGCCGAAGCGATAAGGAGCATATTCGGAGAAGCCATATCCGTTGACAGGACCGTTCCGGTTTCGGGAGGGGATATCAATGATGCCCGTGCCGTGTGTCTTTCAGACGGTTCAAAGGTATTCATGAAATCAAACCGCAGGGAGAACATTGACTTTTTCCGTAAGGAAGCTGAGGGACTGTATGCCATAAAAAAGACAGGAACGTTAAAAACCCCGGAGGTATTGGCACTGGGATATGACGGAAGCAGTTCTTTTCTTCTCCTCAGCTATATAGGATCAGCCGGAAGAGTGCCGGATTTTAATAAGCATTTCGGGAGAAATCTGGCTCTCATGCATTCCGCGCCCTGTGAAGACTTTCTGTCAAACGGGAGATACGGATTTGCACATGACAATTACATCGGCGCGGGATATCAGCTGAATGAGCCCCGGGAAAGCTGGACGGTTTTTTTCAGAGACTGCAGGCTTAAGCCTCAGTTTGAACGGGCTGAGCGGTATTTTGACAGAGGTATGAGGAAAAGGATAGATATCCTTCTGGACAGGATAGACCGGTATCTGACAGAGCCTGAGAAGCCTTCCCTGCTGCACGGAGATCTTTGGAGCGGGAATTATATGACAGGAAGTGACGGGGAGGCCTGGCTTATAGATCCTGCGGCTTATGTCGGACATCATGAGGCGGATCTGGCGATGACAGAGCTTTTCGGAGGCTTCGGCGGGGATTTCTACTCAGCATATCGGGATACAAAAGCTGTCGGACCGGGGTATGATGACAGAAAAGATCTCTATAATCTATACCATCTGCTTAACCACCTTAATCTTTTCGGCGGCAGCTATTTTTACTCCGTTCAGCGTATCCTTGACAGATACTGCTGATATGGGGTGATACCGGGATCATGTTTATTATTGCTCAGATTTCACAAAAGATTTATAATTATATCCGTATTCCGGTTCCGGGAGGACGGCTCATGTTTATACATATGTCGGGTCAGTTTCTGGAGCAATCATATAACAGAAGAATCCCACAGAAGACATGACCGCCGGATTACAACCCTAATCTTTCATCATCCGCATACAGCGGGGGTACAATAATATCTACATACTACAGGAGGAAAAAACGTATGGTAAGTAACATCCCAAAGGCAAAAGTTGGTATCGTGGCCGTGTCAAGAGACTGCTTCCCGGCAGAGCTTGCGACAAACAGGAGGAAGGCGCTGGTAGAGGCTTACACGAAGAAGTATGACAAGGATGACATCTATGAATGTCCTGTCTGTATCATCGAGAGTGAGACACAGATGGTTGAGGCACTTGAGGACGTCAGGAAGAACGAGTGTAACGCCATTGTAGTATACCTCGGCAATTTCGGTCCGGAAATCTCGGAGACACTTCTTGCAAAGCATTTTGACGGACCTTCGATGTTTATAGCAGCAGCTGAGGAAAGCCAGGCCGATCTTCTTGACGGAAGAGGAGATGCATACTGCGGTATGCTCAATGCGAGCTATAATCTCGCACTTCGCAATACGAAGGCTTATATTCCCGAGTATCCTGTCGGCGATGCAGATGAGTGTGCCGATATGATCCATGACTTCCTGCCTATAGTCCGTGCAGTAGTTGGTCTCAAGAACTTAAAGATAATATCCTTCGGTCCCAGACCTCAAAACTTCCTTGCATGTAACGCGCCCATAAAGCAGCTTTACAATCTTGATGTAGAGATAGAGGAGGAATCCGAGCTGGATCTTTTCGAGGCATACCAGAAGCATGCTGAGGATAAGGACGGAATAGAGGCTATAGCCAAGGATATGGCAAAGGAGCTCGGTCAGGCTGAGGTCAATGATACGTTAAGAAAGCTTGCGCAGTATGAGCTTACTCTTAAGGACTGGGTTAAGGAGCACATGGGCTACAGGAAATATGTCGCTCTTACGACAAAGT
>CACZRA010000312.1 GCA_902783395.1 uncultured Lachnospiraceae bacterium | reverse complement strand
GTGCGGAGGTCTCCAGTTCGATTCTGGACAGCAGCACTCGGAAAAGGCCCGGTTTCAAAAAACGAACAGAAGCACCGCTTGCGGTAGCTTCTGTTTGCTTTTTAGAAACGCAATGATCATGAGCAAGTAGTCCGATAGGACGGATTGCGAATGATCACAGCATCTCGAAAGTGCCGCAGGCACGAAGAGATGCGTAGGGCCTTTGCAAAGCAAATCAGCGGATTCCGAGTGTTTGCAGGATTGCGTAAGCTGCGCAGCAGCGAGCAATCCGTATTAGTTACCGTCTGCCTTTGTATTCCAGCTGTCGAATGCATAGCCCTCACGGGTGAATTTGTTGCTTACAGGCTTTCGCGCTTTATCCGTCTCAGCCTGCCGCTGTTCAGGATGAAGCGGAGGCATTCATCTATCACTACCAGGATGAATATCTCTATGATTCCCATGTGGAACTTCAGTACCATGACCGAGCTTAAAGCTATAACAAAGACCGTTCCGAAAAGCTGGGTCTTCAGCATCCAGGAGGGGTCTCCGTATCCCTTGATGCCGGAGCCGAAGATTATATTCCCGCTCTTGGGGAAGAGGTCTATGCCTACCACGAAAAGATACAGTCCCGCAGTGGCGAGCACGGTCTTATCCGTCGTAAAGAGCCCCAGGATCTGTCCGGGAAAAACTATAAACAATATAAGATTAAAGGCGCATATCCCCCAGCTTAGCAGGGCGGAGGTCATTATTACGTCCCATAATCCCTGTATGCTCTTCTTCCCGGTCTCAAAGCCCGAAAGTGTGAGGGTAGCCGTGCCTATGGAGCCGACCAGCACCACGGCGATGAGCTCCACACCGAATACTATCGAATGAATACCTGCGGCTTCAACGGAAACATGGTTAAGCATCGCTATAAGGTACAGGTTTCCGAGATTCCATGCGAATTCCTCACAGGCAGCCGGAGCGCCGAATCTTACTGACTTCGCAAACATACTGAACTTTGCCCCTATTATCCTTCCAAAGGACGGGCGGAGCGACAGCTCCTTCGTCGTCAGCACATGAATAAGGACTATGGCGTCTCCCAGAAGCTCCGCCATCGTGGTCGCAAGAGCGGCGCCCTTGACTCCCATGGCGGGGAAGCCGAAATTACCGAAGATCATAATGTAATCAAGTATTACATTGGCGACCGATCTCGACACCCCGTACCAGATCATTATCTGCGTCTTCTGGCTGACCTCCAGCAGACAGCTTACGGAAGCGCCTATACCGGTAAGGATGAATATCGGCGCAAAATAGCGCGCGTAGTCTATACTCATACCGATGATGCTCTCGTCCACCCCCATAAGGCGGAATGCTGTCTGCGGGCAGAAAAGCCAGAATAAAAAAAGCGTCACTCCCAATATATTATTGTATTTGAATAAAGCCGCCAAAAGGTCCTTCGCCTCATCCAGCTCTTTGGCTCCGTATGCCTGGCTCACGAGTATTGTCGCGCCGGTCGTAAGCGCAAATATCGTACTCATGGTCGTCCACATCGGTGTCGTGGCATTGCCTACGGCACTCATGCACTCAAGAGACAGCCTGCCTATAAAGATGCGGTCTATCAGCATCTGAAGCTGTGATATCAGATTAGACAGCATGATGGGGATCGCTATAGCAAGTATCTTTTTAGCGTATATTTTCATAGTATCCTTCCGGGGATCAAAGGTCGCACAGCCAAATCCAAGATTAGCAACAAATTCCCGCATGTTCAATCCTCCTCTTCTGTTTTTTCATCAATTCTTCGCCATACAACTATATCCCCAATAAAAAAACAGACCACTCCTGCACGGATTATGGTCTGTTTTACACGGCTATTATTTTCGGTCAGACAGTGTACCTTTGATCGGTTTTATTATCCGTTATACTCCAATCCCAAAATAGTGATATCATCAAACTGCGGATCCGCTCCGGCAAAGCTGTCGATCTGCTGTCTGATATGGTTAAGAAGCGGTTCGGGTTTTGCTGACGGAGCATTTTTGACCGATGACAGCAGTCCTGCTTCTCCATATTGCTTCCCGTCATGTGTCGCTTCCGTGACTCCGTCTGTATATTGGACCAGCACATCTCCGCGATCCAGCCTGATAGTCTGCTCGGGAAAAAGTTCGGAACCGTCCGGAGATTCAGACAGCATACCGAGCGGGATTCCGCTAAGTTTCTTTGTAAGAAACTCCCATTTTCCATCCCTTCCAAGCAGCAGTTTTTCATGCCCCGCATCTGCAAAACTAAGGATCCCGGTGGATATCTCCAGGATTCCCAGCCATACCGTCACAAACATCTGCTCCCTGTTATTGGCACAGATATCGGTATTGGCCTCTTCCAGTATCCGGGCGGGCGACTTCCCCGTCTTTGCATGTCCCGCAAGAATGATCTTGCACAGTCCCATAAACAGAGCGGCCGGCATCCCTTTTCCGGATACGTCACCCATAGTGAGGACCAGATGATCTTCATCCTTTAAAAAGAAATCATAAAAATCTCCGCCGATCTCCCTTGCCGGATCCATAAGGGCAAAAAGGTCAAACTCTTTTCGCTCCGGGAACGCGGGAAAATCGGAAGGCAGCATGGACGACTGGATCTCTGCCGCCATTCGAAGCTCCGTGTCTATGCGTTCCTTCTGGGCCGTGATGGTTGTCAGCCTTTCCGTATTCTCCACGATATGATTCTGCATGGACAGGAACTCATGATACAGGTCACCGATCTCATCATTGGACCTGATCGGAAGCTGCATTACATCGTCTTTCGTGTAGACCTCGCGGATACTTCCGAATTCCCTTGCCGCTCCCGACAGCAGTTTCATGGGACGTATCACAAAACGGCCCATCAAAAGCATGCTTATCAGGATGGCGGCTGCCATTTCGATAAGAACAAATACGGCACAGTTCACCAAAAACCAGTGACGCTCCCGCATCACATCGTTCATATCAAGGTCAACGCATGCCATCCCCACCAATTTGCCTGTATCAAGGTTCTCGACCGGCTCACAGGCTGTACACAGCCACCCGTATTTCGACCGGTAGACTGTAGGCGGTATCCTCTCATTGTCTGCATATCCGGCAAATTCCGGCAGTTTTTCCTCCACTGATCCGATAGCAAGAAGCCCACCCTTCGGATCCATGATCGTATAAGTGATACCGTTTTCCATATATTGGACATAAATATCAGTTTCGTCAAACAACCGCCGCGTTTCATCATATACCCTGACCAGATCTTCATATTCATCGTAAAGACTGGTGTCCGGTTCGTATTTACCGGGCTGTGATTTCATCCATTTGC
>CACZRA010000311.1 GCA_902783395.1 uncultured Lachnospiraceae bacterium | reverse complement strand
TGGAGGTGGCCGTTGTATCTGCCTTTATCCGGTCCTCACATTCCTGATCACCGCACCACATAGCACGGACAAATCCCGGCTTTTCATCTATAAGCTTCTTAAAGCTTTCATAATCGGTCGCTTCATATATGGAATTCTCAAGATGCTCTTCCGCTCTTTCGTACATATCGCTTTGTATGGTATCCAAAGCCCGGGGATATAATCCCCCAGTTCCGAAAGCTTCACCTTCATTTTTTCGTAATTATCTCTTCGGACAACCACGCATTCCCCGTTTTCAATATCCCTTGGCCCGATCTCTATCCTTACGGGAAAGCCCCTCATTTCCTGCTCTGCAAATTTAAATCCGGGGGATCTTTCCGAATCATCGACCTTTACCCTGAGTCCTGCAAGATATTCATCCGCAACTTTCTTACACATATCAAGGACTCCGTCATTCTGCTGCCTTATAGGTACGATGACAACCTGTGTCGGTGCTATATGAGGAGGAAGTACCAGTCCTCTGTCATCTCCGTGTACCATTATGAGCGCTCCTATAAGTCTGGTAGAAAGCCCCCAGGATGTCTGGAACGGATTGTGTTGTTTATTATCCCTCCCCGTATATTCGATCTCAAACGCCTTCGCAAAACCATCCCCGAAATTATGGGATGTGCCGCTCTGCAATGCCTTGCCGTCATGCATCATGGCTTCAATCGTGTATGTGGCTACTGCTCCCGCAAACTTTTCCTTATCGGTTTTTCTGCCCTTTATGGTAGGAATAGCCAGATCCTCCTTCAGAAAATCCGCATAAACATTCAGCATCTGAACGGTTCTTTCTTCTGCCTCCTCCGGAGTTTCATGCATCGTATGACCCTCCTGCCATAAAAACTCTCTGGAGCGCAGGAAGGGTCTGGTGGTCTTCTCCCAGCGAACCACCGAACACCACTGGTTATAGATCTTAGGCAGGTCTCTGTAGGAATGGATTATATTTTTATACAGATCGCAGAACAGGGTTTCGGATGTAGGCCTTACGCACATCTTCTCTTCCAGCTTTTCTCCGCCTCCCTCTGTTACCCAGGCAACCTCAGGTGCAAAGCCTTCTACGTGATCCTTTTCCTTCTGAAGAAGACTCTCCGGTATAAACACCGGCATATATACATTCTCTACTCCCGTCTCCTTAAATCTCTTATCCAGAAGTCCCTGTATATTTTCCCAAAGAGCATATCCCGCTGGAAGAAATATCATACATCCCTTCACGCTGGAATAATCCATAAGCTCCGCTCTTTTAACTACATCCGTATACCACTTTGCAAAATCCTCATCCATTGAAGTAATGGATTCCACCATCTTCTTGTCACTCATTTCCATTCATCCCTTTTCATAATAATATATCCGTGCTCACTGTGATTTACCTTTTTGGAGTTGCCCCGGCTTTCTCCTGCAGCGTTTCCTTAAACTTCTGGAATCTGCTTTTTTTGACCGGTTCCGCTCCCTTGCTCATTGACCCCCTTACGCCTCTTACCTTTGATATATAAATACCGCTGACCGTAGCCTTTACTTCCTTTTTTACGGGTATTTCATCAAATACCTGGGCATCTGCTATGAAGGTCATCACCTGCGGTCCTACCTTTGCCTTTACTACCGGAACCTTTGATCTGCGCATCAGCTTAGGCGCCTGCTTCACTACGGCTTCCGGCAGCCCCGCTTCATTGAGACGCATTTTTTTCTTATCGATTATAAGCATCTGTACCACCTGGGCCGATGCTTCTATCTGAGCCTGCTGTTCCTCCTGCTTTTTTTGAGCTCTTTTCCCGAAAAAATACAGGGCAACAGCCGCTGCTGCAAGTATCACAAGTAATACTATCGTTACTATCCAACCCGTGCTCATTTATTCCGCTTTCTCCTCTCCGTCCATCAGCTTCATTCTGTGGGAACCATCTCAGTCATAATCTATCGCCTTATCAATATTTTCAGCCAGTTTTTTAATATACATCTCCAGCTCATCCCGAAGTTCACTCCTTCGCAGTCCGAACTCGATATTTGCCTGAAGGAATCCGATCTTCGCGCCACAGTCATATCTGTGTCCCTTAAAATCATATGCGTAGACGGCTTCATCCTTAGCCAGTCTTTTCAGTGCATCGGTCAGCTGGATCTCTCCGCCTGCTCCCCTCTCCTGTGTTTCAAGGTATCTGAAGACATTCGGCGTAAGTATATATCTTCCAAGTATGGCCACATCTGACGGGGCTTCATCGACCGGCGGCTTCTCAACCAGATCCTTCACCTTATAAACTCTGTCATCCACTGCCTTTCCGTTCACTATACCATACTTATCCGTAACCTCATGCGGTACGGTCTGAACTCCGATAATACTGTTTCTGTACTCATTATATACATCTATCATCTGCCTGAGAGCCGGAGTCTTCGCTACCACCACATCATCCCCCAAAAGCACGGCAAAGGGTTCGTTTCCGATAAAGCGCTGTGCCGAAAGCACTGCGTGTCCAAGTCCCAATGGCTCCTTCTGTCTGATAAAATAAACATTTGCCATTTCAGAAATGGACTTTACCATTTCAAATTCTTCCTCTTTGTTCTTTTTTTTAAGCTCCATCTCCAGCTCAACTGTACGGTCAAAATGATCTTCAATGGATCCCTTATTCCTGCCGTTGACTATGATAATATCTTCTATGCCGCTGGCTACAGCCTCTTCAATAATGTACTGGATCGTAGGTTTATCCACGATAGGCAGCATTTCCTTTGGCTGTGCCTTTGTTGCGGGAAGAAATCTGGTCCCCAGTCCCGCTGCCGGTATTATTGCCTTTCTGATCTTCATATCTTCTCCTTGATGATTATTTCCATTTTTCTGGCTTCTTCTGCCATATTATATTTTATATCTATCCTTATTGCATCCCCTGTTTCAGACACATTGTATGCCTCCGTAAAGCAGGTTATTTCCGAAGCACCGTAAGAGGTGTACATTTTCACATCGGTCTTTGTTCCGGCCGACAGAAAAAGCTCGAATGAAAGCTCTCCCTGTCTCCGGTATGTCAGGCTGCTTTTGTCAAAGCTTATCCTGCATCTGTCTCCGTCAGCTTCAAAAAGGACATGTTCTTTTCCTTCCTTCGAATAGCACCTGCATTTTGCCCTGATCTCCTGACTCTCTCCCCCCGGGGAAACAGTCGTTATGGATATTACCTTTTCTGAGGGCATGACTTCAGTATTCCTCTATCGCTATCTGTTTTGCCCCGGAAATACTCAATGGCAGGAATATATCCGCTATCCTCGAAAATCTGTCCGGTGCGTCGGAAACATAGAATCTGTATGCTTCCTCATCAACCGGTATCTCTTCATCGTTCTCCAGATTTCGTTCTTCCAGCATTTTCTGGGTGGATTTTGCCGTTTCAAAAGCCGGATTCACCAGCTTTACATGATTTCCGGCGACCCTCTGTATAGTATCTTCTATCATCGGAAAATGTGTACAGCCCATAATGATAGTGTCAATATCCGTACCCTTAAATACAGACAGATAACGTCTTGCGATCTCAGTTGTTACGGGATCCTCTATACAGCCTTCCTCCACCAGAGACACAAACAAAGGACAGGCCTTGCCGGAAAGATGGATACCCGGAGAATATGTATCCAGATAGCTCTCATATATTCCCGAGCTTATCGTTGCCTCTGTTCCTATCAGACCGATATGGCCGGTTTTTGTCGTATCCGCAGCCGTTTTGGCGCCCGGCTTAACGACACCTATCACCGGCATATCATATTCCGCCTCTATGGAATCAAGAGCCATTGCCGATGCCGTATTGCAGGCTACAACTATAGCTTTTACGTCAAGGCTCAACAAAAATCTTACTATCTGTTTTGAAAACCTGGTTACGGTTTCCTTTGATTTTGTTCCGTAAGGAGTTCTGGCCATATCACCGAAATAAACATATCTTTCATTGGGGAGTCTCCGTATCAGCTCCTTTAACACCGTGAGGCCGCCTACTCCGGAATCAAATACCCCTATAGGCCTTCTGCTCATTTCAGCTTCCTGTATATGGCTATATGCTGTGAATCAATATGCATCCTGATAAGCTCAACGGCTTTGTCGGATCTGCTCTCCCCGATAGCCTTTATTATCTCTTCATGTTCCCTGACAAGCCTGGTAGGATCATCCATTTCTTTCATGAATTCGTATTTATATCTGAAAATCTGCTCCTTAAGGCTTACCAGCAGCTCTTTCACCTTCTCATTTCCGGCGGTATCTATGATAATATTATGAAATTCCGTATCCGAATCTGCCATAGCTCTGAGATCTCTTTTGGAAACCGTTTCCGCAAATCTGCTGTTTGCTGTCTTAAGAGCTTCAAAACGTGCTTCATTTATTTTTGCACAGCAGGCATTTACGGCAAAAGTCTCCAAAGTACGTCTTGCTTCAAGCACATCCTCCAGCTGTTTTGCCGTAATACTCGCAACATGAGCGCCGCGCCTTGGAAGCATTACGACAAGGCCTTCTTTTTCCAGAAGCCTTATACCCTCCCTTACGGGTGTCCGGCTGACCCCGAGTCTCTCCGAAAGAGCTATCTCCATCAGCCTTTCTCCGGGTTTCAGTTTTCCGTACAGGATCTCCTCTCTGAGCTGCTTAAAGACAACATCTCTTAACGGAAGGAACGCATCTTCTTCATTCTCATAAAATCCCATATTCAGCCCCTTTAATTTTGAAATCCGGTGAGAAATATCCTCTCCTCCGGCACCAGATCAAACATTTCCAGCACATCATATGCCTTAGCGGCTTTTTCCTCATCCATAAAAAGACCGAAGACACTCGGTCCCGAGCCGCTCATCAGCGCTGCGGCCGCACCGTTTTGCATCATGGTATTCTTTACCTTAGATATGATGGGATATTCCGGGATTGTTGCATACTCCAGAACATTTCCGAGAAATTCCGGTACGCATCCAAAATCCTCCATCTCTATGGCAGCCCTTAACTGATCTATATCAGGATGCCTTATATTTCCTGATGATGCTATTTCATCATATGCACCGTATGCCCATTTGGTGGAAACCCTTGTGTCCGGAACAGCGGTCAGGACAATATAATCACCGGGAGCTTCAAGAGGGACCAGCTCCTCTCCGACTCCGCCGGCATAAGCGGTTCCTCCCATTATGCAGAAGGGAACATCCGCTCCGAGCTTCACTCCTCTTTTGATCAGTTCTTCTTCCGTAAGACCAAGCCCAAAGTATTCGTTTACACCCTTTAATACCGCTGCCGCATCTGTAGAACCTCCGGCTAGACCTGCCGAGACCGGTATATTCTTTTCTATTTCTATAAGTATGGAATCTGTTATATCAAATTCGTCAAAAAGCAGTCCGGCCGCTTTATATGCCAGATTTCTTTCATCCGTGGGAACCATGGAATCATTGCAGGATACAAGTATCTGGCCCTTGTCATTGCTGCCCGATATCTCTGCTTCGGCATAAATTTTGATCTCATCGTACAGATCGATCTGCTGCATGATGGTTCTGAGTTCGTGGTAACCGTCTTCCCTTTTTCCTGTGATATCCAACCCGAGATTTATCTTTGCATATGCTTTTAGTTCCATCTTTATCTCCCTATGCCGAAAAGAAAAAACACCAGTCTTTCTTCAAACTTTATCTCCTGCGCAATGACAGGTAAATAAACCTGCTGTATGTCAATCTTAAGCACTTGATGTTTCAAATACTATACCACATTGTATCATTGTATACAATCAAAAGAGCTCCCGTATCTCATCGATACGGAAGCCCCTCAAGATTGTCATGTTTTGATCAGGCTTCTGTTTCTGTAACCGGGTTCATCCATTCATTGAATTTCTTTTCCACGGCTTCATACGTCCTCTGTGAAATATCCGGAAGCTTATCTCCCCACATTTCCTCAGCCTTTTTGTAGCCCTCTTTGAAAGCATCCAATAACTGCTGGGCCTTGCTTGGATCATTTCCCGCTAAAGCCTTTGCAAAATCCAATATCCTGTCAGAGGTTTTTTCAACACCCCAATATCCGTCCTCGGCTATATCTGCCTGTGCCTGCTCCTTTGTGGCAGCATCTACCGTGAAATCTCCCTTAGCAAGGAATTTCCACATATCTTCATCAGTCGGAAGGGTATTCTCCCCTTCTTTGGCACCTGCTATGCTGGAGGCCTTGCTCTGTCCCAGCATAAGCTTTTCGACTATGGATCTTAAGTTTGCTGTCTGCTGCTCTGCATCCAGCTTCATCTTGGCAACGATAGCCTCATGATCCACGGTCTTGGGTTTTACGGATGCTACGGTATCAGCGTCTGTTGATCTTTCA
>CACZRA010000310.1 GCA_902783395.1 uncultured Lachnospiraceae bacterium | reverse complement strand
GACGCGATAAGGAGTATCATCAGAAAAGAATTCGGACTTGTTATAGGAGAGAAGACTGCCGAGCAGCTCAAGATCGAGCTTAAGGAAACGGAGGCTGCACATAAGCCCGCGGTAGTATACGGCAGGGATCTTGTGACGGGGCTTCCCGTGGAGCGTTCCATACCCACGGATCTTATAGACACTACGATAAGAGAAACCGCCGCCGTGATAGTAGATAACATAAAGGTCATTCTGGAACGTACCCCGCCGGAATTATCCGCGGATATATACAGGCAGGGTATCTATCTTACGGGAGGGACTGCTTCGCTTGCCCATCTGGATGAGCTTATCGTCAAGGGTACCGCGCTTAAGGTCAACAAGGCGGATAACCCTCAGGAGAGCGCAGCCTTCGGCCTTGCCCGCATCATCAAGGATCCAAGCTTCAGATCCGTTGCATATACCATAGCTGACATGTCAGAAGACGTCTGAGCTGCATGGCGAGGGTAAAGGTCAAAAGAAGAGGGATAAAAATACCGCCGGAATATCTTCTCTTTATATTGACGCTTGTCTCTGTTTTACTCATGGTACTTACTTTTACGACAGATGTGGTTCCTGCGATGCTTAACAGTGTCGCAGGCTATACCTTTATGCCTTTCAAGAGCGGTCTTACCGAGATCTCTTCATATGCCAATAAGAGAGCGGATGATTTCAAGCAGGTAAGACAGGTGCTTTCGGAAAACGAAGCCCTGAGATCACAGATCGATAAGCTTACACAGGAGAACGACAGACTTGTTGAGAACAAGTTTGAGCTTATCGAATTAAGATCGCTCCTGGAGCTTGATGCCGAATATGAGGAATATGACAAGGTCGGAGCACGTGTGACAGGCAAGGATCCTGGAAACTGGTATTCCGTGTTTATCATCGACAAGGGTGAAGAAGACGGGATAAAGGACGGGATGAATGTGATAGCCGGCTCGGGGCTCGTCGGTATAGTGACAAAGACCGGTCCGAACTGGGCCCAGGTCAGATCGATCATAGACGATCAGAGCAATGTATCGGGAAGGATGCTCAATACGTCCGATAATCTCATAGTCTACGGCAATCTGGAATCCATAAAGGACGGGACTATAGAGTTCGGACAGTTGTCCGATCCCGATGACGAGGTAGCTGTGGGAGATAAGGTCGTGACAAGCAATATTTCGGACAGATATCTTCCCGGGATCGCGATCGGTTTTATCAATACCATAGAAAAGGACCCCAATAACCTTACAAAATCAGGGACCCTTACCCCGGTGGTCGATTTTGAGCATATAGATACCGTACTTGTCATCACTGAGATGAAAAAGGAGAATGTCCCGGAATGAAGAGACTCGCAGGCGCGATAGCGATCATAATATTCTTCCTTCTGCAAAGTACGCTGTTTCAATACATAGCCTTTGCGGGGATAGTGCCGAACCTTATGATAATGCTCACAAGCATCTTCGGTTTCATGCTGGGGCGTACGGACGGTATGCTCGTGGGGTTTGCCTGCGGTCTTCTTACTGACATATTTTACGGGAGCGTACTGGGGGTTAACGCTCTCATTTTTCTTTTGATAGGATATGCTAACGGGATCGCAAACAGAACCTTTTATCCCGATGATATCAAGTATCCGATAATCCTTATCGCCGCTTCCGACACGGCCTGTCTGATCCTTACATACCTGACGGGATTCCTGCTGAGGGCCAGGTTTAATGTGGTGTATTATTTTATCCATCTTATGCTTCCGGAACTGATATATACCGTAGTCGTTTCGTTTGCGATATATATTCCGATAAGGAACATCCTTCTGAGTTTTGACCGGGGAACGGAAGAAAGCGAGTGATCACCAGAAGCCATGAACGATCGTCTTAAGCGGATAAGCGATAAGCTTGTAGGACTTATCACATCCAGGATAGTGATACTGGGTGTCTTTCTCATGCTTCTCACCATCATGGTAATATACAGACTGTTTGTGCTGCAGATAGTTCACGGCGAGGAATATCAGAATAACTTCACGCTGAAGATCGAAAGGGAAAAATCACTTAAGGCTACACGTGGCACGATCTATGACAGGAACGGCGTGATCCTTGCGGAAGACAAGCTGGCTTATTCTGTGACAATAGAGGACAACTATGATGCAAATTCAACCAGAGACATGGATATCAACAACACGATACTGTCCCTTATCGATATAGTTGAAGGAAACGGGGACACTCTGGACTCCATGGATTTTGACATCATCCTTGATGAAAACGGGAATTATCAGTATACGGTCGGCGGAACGGCTCTTTTAAGATTCCTTGCTGACTGCTACGGGCATACCAGGACAGACGAGCTGAAGGTAAGGGAAAGAAACGCGACTCCCGATGATCTGATGGCTTATCTCTGCGATAAAAAAATGTTCGGTGTCGGGATGTATACGAAAAACGATGACGGAAAATATGATTTTGAACCGATGAAGGGGCTGACAAAATCCCAGATACTTAAGGTCGTAAGGATCAGGATGGCCATGTTTTCGAATTCATATCAGAAATACCTTTCATCGACGGTAGCGACCGATGTAAATGAGAACACCGTGGCTCAGGTTATGGAGAATAAGGATACGCTGCAGGGGGTGGACATAGCGGAGGATACGATAAGGGTTTATATTGATGACCCTTCCATGAGTCATATACTTGGCTACACCGGCAAGATATCCGATGAAGAGCTTGTCCAGCTCAATGAGGCAGACCCGAACCAGAGATATCCGCATCATTACGAGCTCAATGATATGGTCGGAAAAGCCGGTATAGAGCAGGTGATGGAAAGGGAGCTGCAGGGGACCAAGGGAAGCCAGGAGATATTCGTGGATAATCTGGGCCGTATAACGGAGACAGGAAAGCGGATAGAGCCCATTGCGGGAAACGACCTTACGCTTACCATAGATTCCGAGCTTCAGAGTGCGACATATAAGATCCTCGAGCAGAAGATCGCGGGTATCGTCCTCTCCAAGATAAGGAATATGCGGTCGTCGGAAATAAATCAGGAAGATGAGACTGCTTCAAAGGATATAATCATCCCGATCGATGATGTTTATTTTGCTCTTATCAATAATAATGTGATCAATCTCAACCACATGGCTACGGAAGCGGCAGGGCCGAACGAAAGAGAGGTGGAGCAGATCTTTGAGCAGAAACTGAACGGGACCCTGAATACACTGAGAATGGAGCTTACCGAAACCGAGACTGTATACAACGATCTGAGCCCCGAGATGCAGGAATATGAGACCTATATCGTATCCATGCTCCAGGACGATAATATAAAGGCATTTGATGTAAGTCTTATCGCAGAGGGTGATGAGGTACAGGAGGCGTGGAAAAGCGGAGAAATATCCCTCGCGGAATACCTTAAGAACGCGATCGCAAACGGATATATCGAGGTTACCTCGATAACCGACGAGACTCAGGAGTATTCCGATACAAAGGAAGTCTACAGCATGCTCATCGAATTCATAATGGACGAGCTTGCAAGGGACAGTAAGTTTTCGAAAATGATCTACAAATATCTTGTGAAGGATGATGAGATCACGGGATATCAGATATGTATGATCCTTTTTGAACAGGGAATACTGAACGGTGACGACGGAAGAAAGGAACTGGTCGCGGGGGGACAGATCACTCCGTATGAGCTTATGACTGACAGCGTGGAGTCTCTGGAGATCACTCCCGCACAGCTTGCGCTTGATCCGTGTACGGGATCATCCGTTGTTACCGATCCGAATACCGGAGAGGTACTGGCAATGGTTACCTATCCGGGCTTTGATGACAATAAAATGGCCAATTCCGTGGATGCGGATTATTTTAATAAGCTCAATAACGATCTTTCGCTCCCGCTCTACAATAACGCCACCCAGCAGCGTACCGCTCCCGGATCGACCTTCAAGCCCATATCCACCACAGCCGGACTGGAAGAGGGAGTCATAACAACAGGTGAGATCATAACCTGCGAGGGTATATATGAAAAGGTCGAGCAGGATGCAAAGAGTCCGAGATGCTGGATATATCCCGGACATCACGGGCCGCTTAATGTGGTGGGAGGTATAAAGAATTCCTGCAACTATTTCTTTTATGAGGTAGGATACAGACTCAGCTTCGGGACAAACGGTCTGTACAACTCGGACCTGGGTCTTGAAAAGCTTAAGATGTACTGTGATCTGTACGGACTTACCGAAACCAGCGGCGTGGAGATACAGGAAAACTCACCCAATGTGTCGGATATGGATTCGATAAGGAGCGCTATAGGCCAGGGAACACATAACTATACCACGACACAGCTCGCAAGGTATGTAACGGCTGTTGCCAACAGCGGAACGGTATATAATATAAGTATACTTGATAAGCTTACCTCTGCAGGTGGTGATCTGCTGGAGGACTATACACCGCAGATAAGGAACAAGATGTCCATACAGCAGTCCACCTGGGATGCGATCCATCTGGGCATGATGGAAGCGGCATCGACCTATTCCGCATTTAAGAATTTCCCCGTCATAATCGCGGGGAAGACTGGAACGGCACAGCAGACAACGACACGTCCCAACCATGCTCTTTTCATCTGCTATGCGCCGTACGACAGGCCGCAGATAGCCATAGCGACAAGGATAGCATACGGGTATACATCGGCAAACGCTGCATCCACCACAAAGGATGTGATCAATTATTATTTCAAGCTGCAGGATGTTGATGATATAATCACAGGTGTGGCAGATACAAATATGGGAGAAGCTTATCTGGATTAAAGCTCTCATCCGGAAGGAAACGGGATAAAATTGGGAAGATACAGTATCAGAAACTATAATTTTCTTCTTGTTGCGGTAGCCATTGCCCTGTCGGTGTACGGCATAATAATCATCGGCAGTGCAAAGGAATCCGTTCAGGGACACCAGATCCAGGGTCTTATACTTGGGATCGGAGCCATGCTCGTAGTGTCACTGATAAGCTACAGGTTCCTGCTGAAATTCGGCTGGCTGTATTATGCGATGGCAGTCATCCTCCTGCTTTTGGTCGAATTCTTCGGTGAGAGCGTTAACAACGCGAAGAGATGGCTCGTAGTAGCAGGTATACAGATACAGCCTTCCGAGGCCGCGAAGATCCTTTTGATCCTTTTTCTGGCGGCTTTTATTTCAAAAAGAGAGGATAAGATAAACAGGGCGTCTGTCCTGGGGATAATATTCCTGCTGATGGGAGTGCCGATCTATCTTATCCTTAGCGAGCCGGATCTTTCCACAAGCATCGTAGTTGTTGTCATTTTCATCGGAATGCTTTACGTCGGAGGTCTTTCGTACCGTATCATAGGAGCCGTGGCGGCTATCGCGCTTCCCATCCTTATAATCGGTATCTTTCTTGTGCTTCAGCCCAATCAGGAGATCATCGAGCCTTATCAGCAGAAGAGGATACTTGCGTGGCTGCAGCCTGAAAAGTATCAGGATACCGCCGGATACCAGCAGCAGAATTCCATCGTTGCCATTGGCAGCGGAGGTCTTAAGGGAAAGGGGTATAAGACCAATGAGGTTGGAAGCGTTAAGAACGGGAATTTTATTTCCGAGCCCCAGACTGACTTTATCATGGCGGTTGCGGGGGAGGAGCTGGGATTTGCCGGATGCATGCTTATGGTGCTTTTGTTTGCTCTGATTACCACTCTTATAATCCATGTGGGGAGAAAGGCGGCGGATCTTTCGGGGACGCTGATCTGTGCCGGTGTGGCAGCCCACATCGGCTTTCAGTCTTTTGCCAATATAGGAGTTGCAACGGGACT
>CACZRA010000309.1 GCA_902783395.1 uncultured Lachnospiraceae bacterium | reverse complement strand
GAAAGCCGGTGAAAAAAAAGGGAAAAAAGGGACGGAAGATATCAAAAGCTTCATACAACACCAGGACCATGCTGCCGTCTGACGGAGCCCGCGCTGAAGACGAGGCCGCAGACTACAAAGAAACGGATATACGGCCGTTTATCTACGAGCTTTATACGGATGATGACGGTAATATCCATATCAAAGCCTCCGCAGGCTCGGAGAATAATATACGGCCCGATACCGTGATAAGCGCCCTGTATGAAAAAGCGGGTTCGGTGCTGCCTGAGCATTCGCTGATGATAACAAGGAATGAGCTTTATACTTACGCGGATGACGGAAGGACGCTGATCCCCCTTTGTGATGCCGGCACGGAGTTTTAGTATAGTGTTTATTGGCGTGTTTTGTGCTATTATATAATGACGTGGTATTTGTTTTTGAAGCATTTTTGAGGAGGGGAATATGGGGGGAAGAAAAACTTCAGCAGATACAAGGGTTTCGGCCCGGAGAAGGGGCATGGGTATCAAATGGCGGATGCTGATCCTTATCCTGCCGATAGTCATTGTGGCGCTTGTCGTTGTGACGCTTGTCAGCGCAAGTATTTCCAAGACCGCGATAATGGACCGTTCCGAGGAGTATATGCAGTCTGAGCTTAAGGCCAATATCAATGATATTGACGGAAAGCTTGAGAGCATAAGGACTACTGCCGAGGATCTTTCGATATTTGTCGGAGAGACCTATACCGGTATGAATATGAGCGGATATGCCAGGATCTTCGGTGCCACCGCAAATGCCAACGAGCTGATACGGGGCTGCGGTATCTGGTTCGAGCCGCAGGTATATCAGGGTGATGCAAGGTATGTTAATCAGGACTATGTAGGCCCGTACTGGTACAAGGAAGGCAGTGAGATAGTAGAGGACTGGGAATACTCAAATGCCGATTATGATTATTTCTCTCAGGAATATTATACAAACGCAAAAGCACAGACAGAACTCAAAGCTGTCATAACGGATCCTTATTATGATCCTTCAAGTCAGAGTGTCATGGCATCCTGCTCGGCTCCGATATTCGGGAGTGACGGCTCATATATAGGATGTATCACGGTCGACATGAGTCTTGATTCCATTACCACGCTGGTAAGCTCCATAAAGGTGGGGCAGGCCGGCCGCGCCGTAATGACCACATCGGGGGGGACATATATTTATACCAATGATGAGGCCAAGGTTCAGAACGGAGCGAACATTTCCGAGGATACCGGCGGAATAGGCTCCGTAGCTTCCTCAGTTGTCTCATCGGCAAACGGTGAAGCCGAGTTTAAGGAAGGCCGGGAAAAGTACGATGTATATTTTGATTCGGTTCCCGAGGTGGACTGGAGACTTATGATCGTCATGCCCCAGTCGGAGATAAACGCTCCCGTTACGCATATGACAAGGGTTTCCGCGATCATCTGTGTAGTATCCATCATATTGTGCATCATATTCATCTTCATACTTGCCACATCCATTGCCAAAGCCATAATGGGAGTCAACCTCTTTGCAAAAGAGCTTGCCGCAGGTAATTTCACCACGGATAAGCTTAATTCCTCAAGAAGAGATGAGATAGGAGAGATGAGCTACGCGCTCGATGAGATGTATCAAAGCAACAGCGGCATCATAAGGAATATCTCCTCCGAGGCGAATAATGTAAATGACGCTTCGAGCACATTAAGTGCCATGAGCGAGGAGCTCTCCGCCGAATTCTCAAGGATAAAGGAAAACATGGAAGCCGTGAACGACGCCATGATGTCCACGGGTGCCGCGACTCAGGAGGTTTCCGCTTCTGTGCAGGAGGTCAATGATTCCGTACAGGGGCTTGCGGCAGAGACAGCCGAAACGGAAAAGCAGGTTAAGGAAATAACGGCCAGGGCTCTTGAAATACAGCGCAAGAACCAGGCGGCTCATGACAGTGCTATCGAGATAACGAACCTTCGCAGAGCAGAGCTTGAGGAGGCCAATGAAAAAGCAAAGGTGGTAAGCGAGATATCGACTCTTGCCGATGCCATAGCATCCATAGCAAGCCAGATAGATCTTCTTTCTCTCAATGCCTCCATAGAGGCGGCAAGAGCGGGAGAGGCCGGAAGAGGCTTTGCAGTTGTGGCGTCTGAGATCAATAACCTTGCCACAGATACCAATGAAGCCGTCATAGAGATAAAAAAGACCATAGACAGCGTCCAGCAGGCTTTCGGAGATCTCTCATCCGGAAGCAACAAGCTTCTTGATTTTGTGACAGATACGGTTACTCCCGATTATGAGAATTTTGTGACCGTGGGCAGACAGTACGGAGATGATGCAGCGCTCTTCGGACAGCTGGCCACAAGGATACAGGTTATGACGGAAAATATCAGGAATTCAATGAATGAAGTCAATGAGGCCGTATCCAATATCGCGGAGAGTACACAGGAAACATCCTCCCACAGCGCGGATGTTACGAGCTCCGTAGACAGTGTGGCAGAGGCTGTGGACAGCGTAGCTGAGCTAGCAACGGATCAGCAGCATACTGCGGGCGCGCTGACTGAGATAGTAAGCCACTTCAAACTGCAGTGAGGGGAAAGACAGGTTAAAGATAAAAATGTCTGATGCAGTATTGTCAAGGTTAAAGAACATATCTTCAGACTGTGAGAAGGTTCAGGAGGAGCTTCTGCTTTCTCTTGTCAGGAGGAATGCGGATACGGAATACGGAAGAAAGTATGATTTTTCCGGCATTGATTCACTTGAAGATTACAGAAGGAGAGTTCCGCTGACCGAGTGGAAGGATTATGATGCACTGGTATCTCGGATGATCTCAGGTGAGGATAATATCCTTACGACCGAAAAGGTCGTATATTACTGCATAAGCTCCGGACTTGCCGATGATCCGAAGTATATCCCGCTGACCTCCGCGGATATCAATACTCAGAAACGATATGCGATAGACGGTGTAAATGAAACCATATCCGATTATTTCGGGATGCCGGACGGTGAAAAACCCGGAAAGCATATCTTCTATATCGGAGAGTTTTTCAGGACCTTTGCAGAGAACGGTACCATGAGCGGTGTGCGTATGGGCGCACCCTACAGGGTCCTTGAAGACGGAGGGGAGCTTGATCTTTCTGTCTTTACCGCTCCCGGGGAGATCCTGTTCCCCGAAAAGCTGGATGATATGCTTTATATGAAGATCCGTTTCGCGCTTGCAGACAGGAAGGTAGATGCGATACACGGTATCTTTGTGAATAAGATAGTCGGGCTTCTCGACCACCTTCTCAAAAACTTCGAGCTCTATACAGAGGATATCGCAACCGGAAGGGTATCCGATAAGTTCAAGATAAGTGATGAGTGGAGAGAGTATATTGAGAAAAAGCTTCCCGCGGATCCTGAACGGGCGGAAGAGCTGAGAAGGATAGTCACAGGAGACGGGACCGATCTGGCGCTTAAGATCTGGCCGAATCTTAAATATATATGTGTTTCCGGCGGTGCTATTTTTTCAGGCTACATGGAGCAGCTGAAGAAATTTACCGGAAAAAAGATACCGGTCCACTACTTTGTATACTCTACCGCCGAAACCAACATAGGTATCGCTCTTGAAATGAATAAACCCGACAGATATACGCTTATCGCGGATGCGGCTTATTTCGAATTTCTTCCTGTTGAAAGCGACTGGAAGACAAGGCCTCTGAATGCCTGGGAGGTACAGCAGGGAAAAGAGTATGAGCTTCTGGTGACTACCCTGTCCGGACTGTACAGATATTCCGTGCAGGATATAGTAAGAGTAGAGGATTTCTACGGCAGGATGCCCGTGATATCGGTCTGCTACAGGACGAATCAGGTTATGAACCTTGCCGAGGAGAGAGTGACCACCAGGCAGATGACGGAGGTATGCTTACATCTCGGAAGATGTATGGGGACAGACATCACCGAGTACTGCATGGATGCGGACAGAAACGCCAGGACCCCTTTCTATATCGTTTATATCGAAACAGGAATGGGAAAGACAAATAATGAAAAAAAATGCTCCGAGATACTTGATAAGAAGCTGCAGGAGATTTCATCCGGCTACCGCAGGGCGCGTTCGGAAGGAACGCTCGATGAGGCAAGGGTGATATCCTTAAGGCGCGGAGCCTTCAGGTCGTTCGGTGCCTATCTTTCAAAGAACGGGTACAGGATGGAGCAGAGCAGACCCTTGAGGATAATAGCTTCAGAGGATCAGAGAGCATTCTTTAAGAAGAAAGCAGAAGAGTAGAGTACAGACAAAACATTGATTTAGTGATATCATAGATTAAATCCAAACGGGGGGAATTGCGATGTTCGGTTTTGGCGCAATGATCGACAAATTAAAGAAATCACCTAAGACGATAGTTCTTACGGAGGGGACGGATCCCAGGATACTGGAGGGAGCTTCAAGACTTCTGGCCAGTAACTTCCTGACGCCTATCCTTCTGGGAAACGAGGAGAAGATACAAAAGGCCGCGGAGGATGCCGGATACAACATAAGGGGAGCCGAGATAATAGAGCCGAAAAAATATGAACGCCTCGAAGAGATGGCTCAGGAGTTTTACGAGCTCAGAAAGAGCAAGGGCGTCACCATAGAAAAGGCACGTTCCACAATGCTTGAATACAATTATTTCGGAACCATGCTCGTGAAAATGGGCCTCGCTGACTGTCTGCTGGGAGGAGCCACATATTCCACGGCGGATACGGTACGTCCCGCTCTTCAGATAATAAAAACAAAGCCGGGCAACCGTATCGTTTCATCCTGTTTCATTCTGGTCAGACCGTCGGCAACCGGTGAGAATGAGGTGCTTGCCATGGCGGACTGTGCCATAAACATCAATCCCACCGAGGATGAGCTGGTGGAGATATGCGGGGAGACGATAAACTGCGCAAAGCTCTTCGGAGTGGATCCTAAGGTTGCATTCCTAAGCTATTCGACACTTCATTCGGGACATGGTGAAAGTGTCGATAAGATGAGAAATGCCGCTGAGAAGGCAAGAGAAAAGTATCCTGACATCCCCATAGAGGGAGAGCTTCAGTTCGATACGGCAGTGTCTCCGAGAGTCGCAAGACAGAAGGCTCCCGATTCATCGGTAGCAGGATATGCGAACACGTTTATTTTCCCGGATATCAATGCCGGAAATATCGGATATAAGATAGCGCAGAGAGTGGGAAATTTCGAAGCATACGGGCCTATCCTTCTTGGGCTTAATGCTCAGGTGAATGATCTCTCAAGGGGATGTAATGCCCTTGAGGTTTACTCAATGGCCATAATAACGGCGGCCCTGGTTTAGGGACAGCTTCAGCGGACAGCAGTTGGAAGTATATGGGCAGGATGATACTGCCGGCTGACTGGGACAGGCCGGATACGGATAACGGGCTTCTCTGTAAAAGGTTCATGTCGGGAATCTGGCATGGCGAGGATCACTCATTTTATTTTAAATACCGGTTTTTTAAGCCTGAACGTAAGGCGGGAGAAGAGAAATACCCGCTTGTTATCTATATACACGGAGCGGATGCTTTCGGTGATGATAATGCCATGCACCTCGAAATGCATGACATAGGCACGATGTTTGCAAAGGATGCGTGGCAGGACAGTGATCCCTGTTATATCCTGGCACCGCAGACAAGGATGGAGTGGCACTGGTCAAGAAATGATACCGTTGATCTGCTTCAGGAGTTTGTTTCATATTTTATCGAAAAACAAAAGGATATCGACCGCAGGAGGATATATATTTACGGCTACAGTGCCGGAGGTCTGGGGATACTGAAGCTTCTGAAGAAATATCCTGATTTCTATGCAGGGGCCGTGCCGATATGCGGAGCAACGGACGGACACAACATCACGGAGCTTCTGAAAACTCCGATATGGCTAGTCCACGCCGAAGATGACAGGATAGTAAAGGCAACCTACGGAAATCCCGGTGAGGGGTCGAAATTCTATCTTGGTTCAGCGGATATATATGAGGTACTTAAGAAGCATAAGGGAAGCGGGAACGATATCCTGTTCACTTCATACAGTGAAGGATGGATGAAAAAGGTCTTCGGGGTTAATCCTCACTGTTCATGGGTCACGGTATCAGACGAAAGACACGGAGCAGAGTTCCGTCACTGGCTTTTCAGACAAAGGCGCCGCTAATCGGCGGCTGTTTCGGTTTTTCCTTGTTTCTCCGCTTTCTGACTGTCCACGGATGTCTGTTCATCATCCATTTTCTCTATTTCCGATATGAGCTTACCTACGGTTCCGGGAACGATATATCTCAGTATCGTACCGCCTTTTGCTTCCCCCATCAGCTCATCATCAAGGGCTTTGTTTGTTTCTTCCATTGCTTTTTTCTCCTTTTACGGATCATACCGTCTTCATTATATTATACGGATGATGCAGGCGGTACGGCAACAAAAACAGTGTCATAGCCCGTAAACCGGCATTTCTTACCCTTTTTGTTAACACTAAGTTAAAAAAATATTTACTGATCGGTTATGCATATTTCTTGCGCAGGACGGGGCTTTTCATGTATAAT